>JBGVOJ010000222.1:0-1695 GCA_045126415.1 Eubacteriales bacterium
ATGTACGACCATTATGCCGCCACGGACGGTCATCTCGACGTGTACGAAAATCCCCACGCACTCCCGATCGCCTATTCCGCGAACGAGAAAGTCCTCGATTATGACGTTCCGCCGGAAGATCCCGACGATGACGAACCCGTCGATCCGTTCACCTATATGAACAAGCTGATGTCCGCCCTTCTCGGCCGCGACGTCAAAATCTGGCACGCGTGCAGCGTCGCGGAATCTGAGGTGTTCGGCGTGGACATGGCGTTCGCAACCAATCACCGCGGCTACGAAGTCAACGGCGAACTCACACCGAAGCTCCAGTACATTCTCGACATCGAATCCGACGACCTTCTGTACGTCTACTTCCCGTCCGACTGGCCGCGCGAGTGCGAAATGAAGGTTAACGATAAGAACATCGGCACGTTCTTTGACGCGCAGAACTTCGCCATCCGCGAGCTTGGCTCGTTTGAAGTGGGCGAACAGGTCGACTTCCGGCTGTATCTGGAAGAAGATGACCTGTATCTCCAGTCCGGCTGTCAGTATTTCTGGCACTTCGATGAAGACGCCTTCCTTGAAGCGGTCGCGGAACTGCAGGACGGTGGAATGGACGCGTATTCCGAAAAGGACGACCATATCTATGGTACAATCACCGTTCCTGAGGGAGACAGCGTGATCTTCACGACCATCCCCTACGATGCCGGATGGGAAGTTACCGTGGACGGTCAGAAAGCCGAAACCGTTCCCGTGCTGAACGAGACCCTGCTTGCGTTCCGGATCACGCCCGGTGAACACGAACTGGAATTCCGCTATAAGCCCGACTGTGTAAAGTACGGTCTGCTGCTGACGTTCGGCGGACTGATCGTCTTCGCCGGTGCCTGCGGCTTTGACTTTTTCCGTAAACACCGGAAAAGTGTCCCCGCCCCCGAAGAAATCACAAACGAAGATCATGAGGATATAGATCAATGATAGAAACCTTATACGGACGAATTTTTGAAATCGACGCCCTCGCCTGCAGTGCCATCATCGAATGTGCGGGCGTCGGCTATAAAGTCTCGGTGACAGCGAACACGCTTTCCAAGCTTCCCGCGCCGGAATATGAACCGGACGGAACGCAGATCGCCGGAAAGCCGGTGCGTATCTATACACATATGTCCGTCCGCGAAGACGGCGTGGAACTGTTCGGCTTCTACGGCCGCGAGGAACTGGATATGTTCCGTTTGCTCATCAGCGTTTCGGGCGTCGGGCCGAAAGCGGGGATGTCAATCCTTTCCCTGCTCACGCCGAAAAAACTCGCGCTCGTCATCGCGGCGGAGGACACCAAAGCCATTTCCAAAGCTCCCGGCGTCGGTGCAAAAACGGCCGCACGTGTCGTTCTCGAACTGAAGGAAAAAGTCGCGAAGAACTTCCCGCAGTATAACGGCGACAACATCGCCGAACCCGCCGCAACCGCCGGAAAACCCGTAAAATCCAGCAGTCTCACCGACGCGCGCGACGCTCTTGTCGTCCTCGGCTACTCCCGTTCGGAAGTCGCCGCCGCCATGAAAAACGTCGATGCCGCGAAATCCACCGAAGACATCATCAAGCAGGCTCTCGCCGTCCTGATGAAAAACTGAAAATCCGCACCACCAAAAACCCACACATACTTAATATTACACATTATAGATTGAAGTTTTTTGAAAGGGGTTTGCGGGAAATTTTTTGAAATAA
>JBGVOJ010000223.1:0-5652 GCA_045126415.1 Eubacteriales bacterium
ATTTTTCATTATCATCCCAATCACATCAACCGTCTTGTCCAACAGGCCACCGGAATGACTCTGCATCAATTCATTCTGCATACACGAATTCATCGAGCTCAGATTCTTCTGGCCAGCACCGCTTTGCCAATTACCCAAATCGCTCAACAGCTTTCCTTTTACGACAGCAGCCATTTTTCTGCTGTGTTCCAGAAATACAGCGGTATGATCCCCAGTGAATACCGAAAAATTTCTCAAAAAATGTATTGAGAAAAAACGCCTATAAGTATCTGTTGGATGAATTCATAGAGAGATGTTGTGTAAACGTGTTGCTTCACAAGAATCACATACAACAAAAACAGGCATACCGTCCATCATTTCTGATGACAACGGTATGCCTGTTTTTCATTTTCTCTCCGGTATATCAGCCCGTACCAACGGTGATATACACAGGCGAGAAAATGCAGGAAGTTTCCAAAGGAGGATGTGCCGCCTTTGGCTCCGGGTTTCCAATAGGGGCGAGCAACACCCTGTTGGCACACGATTTTCCGGACAATAGCGAAGTCTTTGTCAGGAAAGTCTAGTGTGTTATACCTTTTGTTCCGCAGCTGCGAAGCAGATGCTCTGGCGCGGGAAAGGGGCGGACGATTCCGTGCAGCGTTTAGCAAGCAAATATCGGCTGACACTTTTCCGTGACAGCAGGACGGGCGGATTTTGGATTCCCATCACAAAATACAGATTTGCTTCATGCAAAATTTGCTCGTCCGTCGATCTGCGAAGCAGATAGGAACAAAAGGTATATAAACCCGCCGCAGCGACGTTTCTCCCGAACATTATCCTTGTATTACCTTACCGCGGCAGATGCTCTCTCACATTTTTCAGCGCGGATTTTTCCGTTGACTCTGCCCTGCGCTCGGTCAGATGGAAATGCTCCGCTGTTTCCGGAACAGGATGTTCTTCACCATCCAGAAATCCGAACCGATATGGAAGATATGTCCGTTCTCTGGGACCAATCTTTCCCAACGCTGTCCGGACTTCTTCGCGGGTTTCATTCTCAATATAAATCTGTTCCGGAGATTTCACATATTCATCTGTGACGAACTGTATAAGTTCCGAATAATCCTCTTCTCTGACACTCCGGTTCAGACTGTCCACCTTGTCGGCGGCTTTCAAAATCCCCGCAGTTTCCAGCATGAATTTTCTGATCCAGTAGACTGCGTAAGTCAGAAACTTATACCCGGACTCCGGTTTGAACCGTTTAATTGATTCTATCATTCCAAGACAGCCTTCCTGTACCAGATCATCCGTAATTGCTCCCGCACGATCTCCAAACTGCCATGCGGCTAGGTTCGCCTGCTGCCGGATAAAGCCGAGGTTATTCTCGATCAGCAGATTTTGCGCAGGAATGTCACCGCTCTGTGCCAATGCACAAAGCTGTTCATTGTTCAGCGTTTCCATCATTATTTACAGGCTTCCGGAACAACAGAAGAGCGGATTCTCTGAATGTTTCAAGCTGTTCTGCACTTAATCCTTCAGTAGTCGCAACGGTAGCTGTCAGCGCATTTACAATCTGTTCCGGTGTCAGGCTGGTCAATGTCGCTCCGTCCTGATTTTTCGCAAGTTCCGTCATAAACTTCTGCATTATTTCTTTCGTGAACGCCTGCGCTTCTTCCGTGTGCGACTCTCTGCTCTTTTTGATTTCACTGACCACCGCCATGAAGCGGGACTGTATGCTTGTCAGTTCTGCCCGCTGCGGCGGTACTTTCTCCTGCCGGATCACGGAAGCAGCTTCTCTGTTTATACCGGCAGCTGCTCCTGCCACAATATCGAAAATCGTATTCTGTGCGGCATATCCGGCAGAGATTGTATCATCGAAATACCGGGACAACATATAGGTCAGTTCCGCAAACCGGTCATTCTCCAGAAGAAGTGTCATCACCACGGCATTGACCTTTCCGGTGTACAGCCGTTTCGCCGCTTCGACGGATAATCCCAGCTCCCCGACATCATAATTCTTCCGGTCGGGAACAGTGGTTACACCAAGCAGAAAATCCGTGGAAACATCGAACACCCGTGCAATCCCGATGATGTTTTCGTCGCTCAGCTTGTCCGTCTTACCGCTCAGGAACCGGCTCAGGGTACTGTCGGTACAGCTGATTTTTTCTGCAAGTTCTCCCTGAGTGATCTTCCGTTCCTTCACCAAATCCTGAATCCGTTCCCGTATCGTACCGGGCAAATATTCCGCTGTCATTGCTTCTCCCTCCTTATCCTGTGCAAAATACTTCTTTGATTCTATTATACCGCATCTTCTGACATTTCGCAAGAGCATGAAAAGGTGCCGTATCCGTTCCGGATTTTGCATTTCTGCAAATTTCCGGAGCGGATTTTTTCGTTTTTTTCATTTACGGCAATTTTAACGGTCTATAGACGATTTTTCCGTATATTAGGGCGTACGATGAAAAAACATCGCAGCATCCAAAAGGAGAAATCGCACATGAACATTTTTGAAACCGTGAAGGCACACATCACCACACGGCAGGCAGCCGAACAGTACGGACTTGCTGTTACCCGCAATGGAATGGTCTGCTGTCCGTTCCACAATGACCGTCATCCATCCATGAAGGTGGACAATCGGTATTACTGTTTCGGCTGTCAGGCAACCGGTGATGTGATCGACTTTACCGCCGGCTTGTTCGGGATCGGCAAATATGATGCGGCAAAGAAACTGGCGGCAGATTTCGGGGTAGATACCAGTCAGAAAACGGATAGTATACCCCATCTGGCGAAACCGAACTATCTGACCGATAAAGAATACGAACGAAAATGTTTCCTCGTATTATCGGACTACTTATCCCTTCTCCGGGAGTGGAAAACGCATTATGCTCCCGCTTCGCCGGACGAAAAGCCCCACGATCATTTCACGGAAGCCTGTCAGATGTACGGCTATATCGAATATCTGGTGGACATTCTTACGGTCGGAAATCGGGACATCCGGAATCAAGCCGTACAGGTACTGATGAAAGACGGCAAAATCGAACATTTACAGGACTATATTCTCAGAATGAAGGAGGAACAAACGCATGAGCAAATCGCCTAATGTACCGAATTATCCCGTCTGGTTTGACGGAAAGGACATCAATGAACCGCTGTTCTGCAAGGAATTTCTGGATTCTCACAAAATTCTCTACGCGAACAGCGCATTTTTCACTCCGGACGGCAGAGTGACGGACGAACTTCCGCTGAAAGGTGAGATTTTTGAGGAACTGAAATATGTCGCAGTCAAAAATCTTCCGCGTACCATCAACAATATTCTTGAAGTTATGAGAATTGCCGCACAGACACAGGACTTCTGCCCGGATGCCGAACGAATTCATGTTGCCAACGGGACACTGCACATTGACGGGACATTCACCGAAGGAAAAGAGGAAATTGTCCGCAGCAGATTTCCGGTTGCCTACCGTCCGGATGCACCCAAACCGGTCGTATGGCTGAAATTTCTGGAAAACCTGCTTCATCCCGATGATATCCTCACCCTGCAGGAATACATCGGTTACTGCCTGATTCCATCGAACAAAGGACAGCGGATGATGATTCTGAAAGGAAGCGGTGGTGAGGGCAAGTCGCAGATCGGTACCGTTCTCAGCAAATTGTTCGGATGCAATATGAAGGACGGCAGCATTGCGAAAATCTCCGAAAACCGTTTTGCCCGCGCTGACCTTGAACATCTGCACCTGATGGTGGACGATGACATGAAGATGGAAGCTCTGCGGCAGACCAATTATGTCAAATCCATCGTGACCGCACAGGGAAAAATGGACCTTGAGAAGAAAGGGAAACAGAGTTATCAGGGATGGATGTTCGCCCGACTGCTGGCGTTCTCCAACGGTGATTTGCAGGCACTTTATGACCGGAGCAACGGTTTCTACCGCCGTCAGCTCATCATTACAACAAAAGACAAGCCCGCCGGTCGTGTGGATGATCCCGATATCGCTGAAAAAATGAAAGCTGAGGCGGAAGGGATTTTCCTCTGGGCGTTTGAAGGTTTACAGCGTCTTATTGCCAGTAATTTCAAATTCAGCGAAAGTGAACGGACGAAACTGAACCGCGAAGTCGTGAAGCGGGATGCCAACAACATCATCGACTTTATGGAATCCGAAGGTTACATCCGTCTGAAAGCCGACTTTACCATCAGTTCCAAGGAACTCTATGCAATCTACCGGATGTGGTGTGAGGAAAACGCACTTGTTCCTCTCAAGGCACGCAGTTTCAGCGATTATCTGGTGGAGAACGAGAAGAAATACAATCTCGAACACAACAACAAGGTCACAAATGCTGCCGGACGCCGTGTGTGGGGATTCTGGGGGATCGAGGCTCTGGTGAAACCCAATATAAACGAGAACATGGGAGATTCTCTGCATACGTACGTACCGGAATGGCAGGAATAACCGTACGTATGTACGCAGCGATAAACCCATGTTTCAGCTATATATAAATTGAAGGAGGCAGTTTGATGAATCCGCAGTATGCGATTTTACGTTTTGCGAAGTACAAGGGACCCGAAATCGGACACATCGAGTCCCACAACGAACGTACCAAAGAAAAATACGCCAGCAATCCCGATGTTGATACAGGCAGAAGTCACCTCAACTATCATCTGATCACACCGCAGAGGAAATACCGTGCAGAAGCCGAAAAACAGATCGCCGAAGCCGGATGCCGTACCAGAAGTGACAGCGTACGTGTGGTGGAAGCACTGATTACAGCAAGTCCGGAATTTTTCAAGGGTAAGAAGAAAGCGGAAATCCGTGAATATTTTGAAGAAGCCCTGCGCTTCATGGAAAAACATCAGTCGAAAGAGACGATCATATCCGCCGTGTGTGCATGGCACTTCACATGAAGTGCAGACGAGAAAACGCCTGCATTTCGCAGAAATGCAATGCACACTTTCTTTTGTCCCGCTGACGGAGGACAAGCGGCTGAGTGCCAAGGATATTGTCGGAAACAAGAAAAAGCTGACACAGTGGCAGGACAACTTCTGGAAACACATGGTGAAGAAATATCCCGATCTGGAGCGCGGCGAAAGTGCCAGCGAAACCGGACGGGAGCATATTCCGCCGAGACTGTTCAAGGAAGCGGCACATCTGAACCGTCAGCGGGACAAGCTCATGCAGCTTCTGTCCGAAGTGAATATGTTCAATGCAAAAGGGAAAGCGGCCGAGATTGAAGCTCTGCTGGAGGATTACATTCCCGGCGTGGAGAAGATGCAGACAAAACTGAAAAAGTACGACGGCGTGTACAAAGAATTGAAAGCGGAAAACGCAAAACTCGAAAAGGACAGCAGGGTCAGCGTAAAATACCGGATGGATATGGCAGAAAAGATGCAGGAACTTGAGGATTTAAAGAAAGCCGTCGATCATATTCCGCCGGAAATCCTGCAGGCATATCAGTCCGGCAGCAACCACGTTCATCACAGCAGAAAGGAGAAAAGCCTATGAGCAAAAATGCTGAATTTGAACGATGTGCCGATTTTCTCGCCAGAATGATTGAAAAGTACGGCGATCAGGTCATCTTGCCAAAGACAGCAGAAAAGACAAATGATAAAAAAGATACTAAAGACAATGATAATCAGACGAACGTCAGCGCAGACACCTCTGAAAAGGGGTGTCTGTCTGC
>JBGVOJ010000224.1:0-2215 GCA_045126415.1 Eubacteriales bacterium
TGCGCTGGTGACAGAAGCACTGAAGAAAAGCGGTGCGTATGACAAGGTGATGACGCTGAAAAACGGCATTCACACCACGCTGACCCGTGAATTTGACGATGAAGGTGCGGTTCTGTCCGTTGGGGAAGCGCAGAAAGTCTCTCTTGCACGTGCATTTACCAACGATTCCCCCTTTGTCATTCTGGACGAGCCTTCCTCTGCGCTTGACCCGATTGCGGAATACAATATGTTCAAAAATATGCTGAACGCCTGCCGTGACCGGACACTGATCTTCATTTCTCACCGGCTTTCCTCCGCTGTGCTTGCTGACCGCATCTTCCTCATGGACGGCGGCGAAATCATCGAAGCGGGCAGTCATGACGAGATGATGGCGAAAAACGGAAAGTATGCGGAAATGTTCCGGATGCAGGCTGAAAACTATGCCGAATCGGAAAGCGAGGTGAATCCGAATGGCTGAAAAAGATAAGAAGAAAGAAAAGAAAGATAAAAAGGAGAAAATGCCCGCCGGTCAGGTCATCAAATACAACTTCCTGATGCTGAAAAAGATTGCACAGATGACTCCGCAGTACATTGTGTTCATGTTCATCGTGGGCATCGTCGGCGGTATCTCAAACTCCATACAGACGATTTTCACCTACAAGCTGTTCAACGCACTTGACCTGCCCGATATCACCTTCGGGAAAATCGCGGGATATGTCCTGCTGATCCTCGGCGTGAATGTGGGCATCAACCTGTTTTACGCATGGTACTACCAGTATTACCAGACCGTCACCGACAAGAAGCTGCAGCACAGAATGCACGCGGAACTGTTCGGTCATGCGCTGAAAATGGACCTCGCCTGCTATGACGATCCGAAGTTCTATAACGACTATGTCTGGGCGATGGACGAATCCAAGGGACGCGCGGTACAGGTGCTGGACGACACGGCGCGGATCATCAATTATCTGATCACGCTGTCCACACTCATCACGCTGATGATGCAGGTGGATATCCTTGTCGGTCTGATTCTGCTGATCGGGTGCATCCTCAATGCTTCGATGTGGGGACTCGGAAACAAGATCGCCTTCAAAAAGAACGAGCGGGTCAAGCCCCTGCACCGGAAGAATTCCTACATCAACCGGGTGTACCATCTTTCGGATTATGCCAAGGAACTGCGGATCAGCAAAGCCGGCGAGAATCTGAATAAAATCTACGCCGACAGCGTAACCGGCATTGTGGAGGAAGAAGTGAGGAACGGAAAAAACAGTATCTGCTGTCCGTTCTCGAAAACACGATCTCCCTTGCAGCGCAGTTTGTTCCCGTGATTATCCTCGGGTACAAACTCTACAGCGGCACGGCTCAGCTCGGCAGTTTCGTTGCGTCGATCAACATCATCTGGAACCTGAACTGGAGTATGTACGATCTGGCGCGGAACCTCATCCGGATGCCCGACAACGCGCAGTACATCGGAAAATATCTGAAATTCCTGTCCTATGAGCCGAAGATTGTCAGTGGAGACAGAATGGCGGAACCGCTGGAAACGATTGAGCTGAAAAACGTCACTTTTGCATATCAGACCTCGGAAAACGAAGCCAAAAAAGACGACAGCGAAAAGAAAGAAGAAGTGCCGAAGAACTCCCTTGACGGCATCAATCTGACCATCAAAAAAGGTGAGAAAATCGCCATTGTCGGCTACAACGGTGCGGGCAAGACCACACTGACGAAGCTGCTGATGCGTCTGTACGACCCTACGGAGGGCGAGATTCTGTACAACGGACACAGTCTGCGGGAATACGACATTCCATCCCTGCGTTCGAGAATCGGTACCGTGTTCCAGGATTACAAGATTTTCGCGTCAACCATTGCGGAAAACGTCCTCGGACACGCCTGTTCTGACAGTGACCGGGATACCGTAACCGATGCGCTGACGAAAGCTACGTTCCGGGAGAAGCTCGATTCCCTTGAAAAAGGGATGGATACCGAACTGACGAAGGAATTCTATGACGATGGCGTGAATCTGTCCGGCGGTGAGTCACAGAAGGTAGCGATTGCCCGGATTTTCGCAAAACCGTATGATCTCGTGATTATGGACGAACCGTCCTCTGCCCTTGATCCGATTGCGGAATATGAGCTGAACCACACGATCCTCGAATATGCACAGGATAAAACCGTGGTGTTCATCTCGCACCGGCTGTCGACCACCCGTATGGCGGACCGGATTCTCATGTTCGCAGAC
>JBGVOJ010000225.1:0-3552 GCA_045126415.1 Eubacteriales bacterium
CTCGAACAGGAAGTAAAATAGAACCAATACAATAAATGAGAAGGTGATTCGCATGACTGATGAGCATGGATTATGCGTGGTTTTCCCACGACACTGTCTCATCTGAAAATCCGCCCATGAATTTTCTCCTGTCCAATGCCATGGTACAACCGCATAATCATACGCCGAAATACCCGTAAATCAGGTTGGAGCGTTTGATATATAGGTTTGATATATAGTTATTACAGCACAAGGCCGCCAGCCTGAAAAGTAACTGGTGGAATTCTTGTGCTGTTTTTTGTTATCATACGGGAGAAAAGACATGAGTATATGCAGTAATATCCGTAAAAACATCGCCCGTAAACTCTTGGGCAAGGAATATGTTATTCTCACTTCTGAAGAATACAACCGCATCCATACAGAGTTCAGACAAAAGGTTGCCGAACTCGAAAAACAGCTTGAGTCCGTTTTGATCGACGAAACGGAATACCGTTTTCTGAAACACTTCGCCGCGACACTGGTGATGCTGGAAAAGAGACTCCACGATTCCGACAACGCAGATGAAATTCTCAACGCTACTTTCCGAACCGCCTGCGAATTTTACGATGCCGACTGGGTAGGCTTTCTGGAACTGGATATGGATGCTGGTCTGTGGTGGCCGTTTGACTGGTTTTCCGCCGAGAGCAACGACATGACGAAAACCTATCTGAACGAATTTGAAGCAGCTTCAATTGTACCGCGCTGGATCACTGCCATGAAAAACAATGAAGCCATTGTGGTACAGGATCGTGAAGAAATCAAAGACGACTATCCGGAAGAATATGCCCTGTACGAACGTGTGAAGCTCCATTCCGTGATTGCCGTTCCGGTAAAGCCGCGCCCCTGCGGATTTCTCGCAGTCCGGAATCCCAAACGCTATGTCGATAAGGCTCTGGTTGACCTGCTTCAGCTTCTTGCCTTTGTTGCTCTGGTAAATATCAATGACAAGATGTCAAAACGGCTCGTACAGATGGTGAATAAACCAAGGGAAATCAAGAACGATAACGATATCTACCTCAAGGTATTCGGGAATTTTGAATTACGAACTGCTTACGGCACCTTACGCTCCGACAGTATGTACCGAGGAACCTCATCCGTTCTTCTCACTTATCTGGCTCTCCGAATCGGAAAGGCAACCACTTCGGTAAGACTGGAAAAGATTTTCTACCCGGAAGAAAACGATGCAAAAAGCAAAGTGTATAACATTGTTTCCGGTGCCCGCAACGATCTGAAAAGTGTGCAGCTTCATGATTTTCTGCCTCCTGCCGGTGTGGAAGGATATCATTTCAACAGCAAGTATCATATTATCACCGACCTGACCAGATTCGATGAATTGTTCGATGATATTGTCAACAACAACACCTCTTTCCGGACATACACAAACTGTGTGCAGATTTTTGAAATGTACAGTGATGATATCTGGCTTGATGTGGCTGACGATGAAATTGTCAATCTGCGTCTGTACTATCATCAGAAATATTTTGTTGTTCTTGAAAAACTGCTCAGCATCCTATATGAAAGCGGTGATTATGATGGTGTGCGTAGGGTCGCCGAAAAAGGATTGAAGATCGAACCGGGACACGGCGAAATGTTCTACTGGCTGATCTCCGCATACAAAAAAATGAACCTTCCCAAAGCCGCCGGAGACATACAAAAGATGGCGGAAACCTGTATGGGAGCGGAAGGATATGATGAACTCAAAAATCGCCTGAAAACAGAAAGATAAATCAGACAGAACAAAAACAACAGCAATCACTTCACATGAAATGATTGCTGTTGTTTTGTTATATACACCGCGAGTGAATAATCACACCGCCATGTCTCTATTCAATAATATTCCTGTTATGCCAGTACAACCCTGCAACGCTTCTTATAGCAGGCAATGCCGTACTTCAGAATGGTTTCGTATCCCTCGTCCAGCAGGGACCGTTCGTAATTTTTTTCTTCGATCTGCCGGAGTGCCTTTTCGCACTGTTCGTCCAGACGGTTGTTTTCGGCATACTTCACCTCGATAATGATACCGATCCCGTTGTTTTCATCTTCGATCAGAATGTCACAGTACCCGTCCCCGGATTCCGCATTGGAGGAAATCACCCACTCGTCCATGTACCGGAGAAGTCCCAGCAGATAGCCGTGGTAGAAGTTTTCTTTCATCGATTTCTCGACACTGGTGTCCCGGATGCTGATAGTTCTGGAAAGGAAAGCATTGAACTTTTCCTCGATTCCAGCGCAGTCTCCCTTGGGGAACAGTTCGCAGAATTCGGACAGTTTTGAGGATTCTTTACAGATAGTATCGCGGAACCATTCGTAAATCTGGTCTTTGAAAATCATGCGGATTTCCCGGTTGGGAATGGCGAGAGTCAGTTCATCCAGACCTTCTCCGGCAGGCGCATCCCGCATGGTAAGGTACCCTGTGGAATACAGGACGCTCCACAAATTTTCCGCCGTCGTATCCAGTTCCCCATAGGTCAGCTCCAGACGGATTTTTTTCTTCACCACACCGCCGGAAATGAGCGTTTCGATGTCCCGTTTATCGGACGCACTGCTGGTCTTGTAGATCAGCTTGCGGACGATGTCATTGCCGCTTGTGTTGATCCAGTAGGATTTCGGATGGGAAGCCGGGGCTTGCCGCAGATCACAGCAGTAGTTGATTACATCCCACGGACAATACACATCGGTGTTTCCGAAACGATAGCCATCGTACCATTCCTTCACCACATCATACCGGTCAGAAATACCGTAGTAATCAAGCATGGTTCTGACTTCATCATCGGTAAATCCGAAATATTCATCGAATGCCGCATCGGCAATGGTGTTCACACGGACATTGTTCAGACCGGTGAAGATACTTTCCTTGGAAATGCGCAGACAGCCGGTCAGAACGGCGAAATGCAGACTGCTGTTGGTTTTCAATGCCTGATCCAGCATACCGCGTATTAAGACGATCATCTCATTGTAATATCCAGCATGATATGCTTTGTCCAAAGGTACATCGTATTCGTCGATGAGAAGAATAACCTTTTGATTATGATGCTTGTACAGCAGATCAGATAAAAGCCAGAGACAGCCTGTAATATATACATCTTCCATCTGTCCGGAAGCCAAATCGGCATAACTTCTTTTTTCTTCCTCAGTCAGCTTTTCGCTCTGACTTAAATAATTATGCCGCTGTGCTTCTTTTGTAAGCAATAACCGAAGAACCTCTTTCGCCTGCTGAAAACCCAAACCGCTGACACTTTTCAGTGAAATATAAATCACCGGATACTTGCCCCTGTGCTTCTCACAGAGTTCTTTTTCCTCTGCAATCGCCAGACCGTCAAACAGCTCCGGTTCACATCCGAATTCAAAAAAACACCGCAGCATATCCATGTTCAGCGTTTTCCCGAAACGTCTCGGTCTGGTGAAAAGATTCACATATCCGCCGTACTGCAGAAGGTCCTTTATCAGACAAGTCTTATCGACATAATAATAATTCTGTTCCCGGATGGTCTGGAAAAATTCAAGTCCAACCGGCAGTTTTTTCAGTTCCATGTG
>JBGVOJ010000226.1:0-1362 GCA_045126415.1 Eubacteriales bacterium
TGGAAGTCGATCTTCGGGCCGTAGAATGCGCCGTCGCCTTCGTTGATGGTGTACTCGAGACCCAGCTTCTCCAGGGCACCCTTCAGGCCCTCGGTTGCGGCCTCCCAGTCCTCATCGCTGCCCATGCTGTTTTCCGGACGCGTGGACAGCTCCAGCGTGTACGTGAAACCGAACTGGTCGTATATCCCCGCGATCAGACGGATGACGCCCGTGATCTCATCGGTGATCTGATCCTTCCGCATGAAGATGTGCGCGTCGTCCTGCGTGAAGCAGCGGACGCGGAACAGACCGTGCAGCGTACCCTTCAGCTCATGGCGGTGGACGAGACCGAGTTCTCCAATACGCATAGGAAAGTCGCGGTAGCTGTGAAGCTGACTGCGGTAGACCAGTACGCCGCCCGGACAGTTCATCGGCTTGATGCAGTACTCCTCCCCGTCGATCTGCGACGTGTACATATTCTCACGGTAATGCACCCAGTGTCCGCTCGTTTCCCAGAGACTCCGGTGCATCATCATAGGCGTGGAAATCTCCTGATAGCCGTTCCGGTAGTGAAGTTCCCGCCAGTAATCGATCAGCGTGTTGCGAAGAAGCACACCTTTCGGGAGGAAAAACGGAAAACCCAGCCCTTGTTCGCGGAACAGGAACAGTTCCATTTCCTTTCCGATCCGGCGATGGTCACGCCGTGCGGCTTCCTCCTGCTGCTTCAGAAATTCGTCAAGCTCCGCCGCATCGGCAAACGCCGTTCCGTGGATGCGCGTCAGCATTTTGTTCTGCGCATCGTTTTTCCAGTACGCACCCGATACATCAAGTAGTTTGAAGGCTTTCAATCCCTTCGTATACGTGATGTGCGGTCCGCGGCACATATCAATGTAATCGCCCTGTCGGTAGAAGCTGATTCTTTCGTCGTCCGGCAGCTCCGCGATGTGTTCCATCTTGTACGGCTCTCTGCGTTCCTCCATCAATCGGACAGCTTCATCCCGCTGGAGAATGAATGGCTTGACCGGTAGATTTTCCTTCACGATCTTCCGCATTTCCACTTCGATGGCGGGGAGGTCTTCCGCTGAAATCGTGCAGCTGCCGAGGTCGATGTCGTAATAAAAGCCTTTTTCCATCGCCGATCCGTAGGCAAATGAAGCGTCCGGATAAAGACGGTGGATCGCCTGCGCGAGAATATGCGCGGCTGAATGGCGAAGCACCTGAAGTTCGTCCGCACCTTCGCAGACGCTGATGCTTCCGTCACTGTGAATCACTTTCATGATAGTTTCTCCTGTTCGAATAATAAATTTTTCATTGAACAAGAAAAGCACCCCGACGGTTCACAGAAAGCTGTAACAGTCAAGGGTGCATACCAATAACGAAAAA
>JBGVOJ010000227.1:0-2418 GCA_045126415.1 Eubacteriales bacterium
AAGCAGCTTTGTCACACGTTCGCCTGCCGCCTTGTAGGTCAGCGTGTCGCAGAGGATAAACGGGTGCGTACCATTATATTTGCAGATCATTCCGGGCAGCGTGAGAAGAGCGTCTTCGCCGATCACGCAGTCCTTCAGCAGACCGTAGTGACGTTTGCCGCACGCACATTCGAAGCCGTCGTTTGCCATGAGCCAGTCGATGGAGTAATTCATTCTGCGATACCTCCCGTCATTTCGCGGAGCTTCGCGATGTTCGCGGGAATGCTGTCACCGTTCCAGAACACGCTGGACGTTCCCGCGACATAGATATTCGCGCCCGCTTCATACATTTTCTTTGCGTTTTCGAAGCTGACGTTGCCGTCGACTTCGATTTCGATATTGGAATAGCCGCGTTCGTCGAGGTAGCGGCGGCAGTCGGTGATCTTCTGCAGGGTCTGCGGGATGAGCTTCTGTCCGGCAAATCCGGGATTGACCGTCATGAGCAGCACTGCGTCGATGTCGTCAAGAACGTAGTCGAGGACGGACAGCGGAGTCGCGGGATTGAGCGCCGCCATCGGTTTCGCGTCATATTTTTTGATCGCGGCGAGAGCGCGCTGGAGATGGTTGGTCGCTTCGGCGTGAACCGAGATGTATTCTCCGGCACGGGGCTTGAACCAGTCGATCTTCCATTCCGGTTCGGTAATCATGAGGTGGATGTCAAGCGGAATATCCGTCATGGCACGGAGACGTTCACAGAAGTCGGTGCCGAGGGTGTAATTTTTCACGAACACGCCGTCCATCACGTCGATGTGCAGGTATTCGATGCCGGTGTTTTCAAAGGTTTTCAGAAGTTCCGTGAAGGCACGGTAGTCCGCGCACATCATGGAGGGGGAAATCTGTTGTTTCAGCATGGCAGTATCTCCGTTGTGTTTTGTGTAAACAAATTCAGTTGTTTTCTTCGTTCCGGCTGACCCAGACGGGCGATGTCCACGCCTGACGTCCGTCCGCGAGCTTCACGCGGAGGTAATAGCAGTCCGTCTCCTGTTCCTGCCGGTAGTCGTACACGAGCTGTTCGTTCTTTCTCCGCAGGATAATGTAGTCGCGGCAGTTTTTCACGATCGTGACGGTTTCGACGGGCGTTTCCGACTCGATCTTATAATACAGTGCGGGATCTCCCGTGACCGTGATCTCTTCACCCATATAGTGTCCGTCGATCCGGAAATCGACCGTCACCCAGTCTTTCCTGCCGTTCGCACCGCCCATGAATCCGTAGCAGCGGCGTGCCTTCAGCGCGTCGAAAATGGCTTCTCTGGTGTTGGCTTCCGCCCAGACGCCGGTGATCCCCGGACTATGGACGAGATCCGGACCGTTTTTCAGCCCGCCGTTTCCGCCGTGGTCGTCGGAACAGGCAATACAGCCCATTTTCGCACCGCGTTTCAGCGCATCCTGCCAGTGACCGCCTTCGCAGTCGTCGCCCATCATCACCGCCAGCGGATCGCCCATATATTCCGTACAGCTGCTGTCTCTGCCGTAGACCTGAATGATCGGAACCATGTCCTCCAGGTCCATCGCCAGAAAATCCGCGCCGGAGGAAAGGATGTTGGTGTCGTGCGGAACGAGGACCAGATCTTCTCTTGCCAGCCAGCGGCGCAGTTCCTCCCGGGTGAGTTCGCCGTCTCGTACGCCGCGCAGCATTTCGCCGTCATCGGAACGATAGTAAACTACAAGATTGTTGTAATAAGGGTAGGAATCCCTCTCGTACGCGAGAATGGTGGTGAATTTGCCGGGTTCGTAGTATTCGCGTACTTTTTCCTTCGTCAGTTCCCACTTTCCGGCGTCCCAGAGTTCCGGCTTTCCCACGCCGCCGTGGTCTTGGTCGGACAGTGCGCCGAAATCCAGCTCCGCGCAGTCACGGAGACGGGTGAAATAGGTGTCGATCGTCGGTCCGCCGTCGGAAAGGTTGGTATGTCCGTGGAGTTCCCCGAAATATACGTGATATCCGGGCGGCTCCGGCAGACGGTTCTTCTGATCCTCGCGGATTTTCTCCCACGATCCCGCCGTTCCGGAATACACAATGTCCGTAAAGGCAGCGGAACGTCCGGGCATATCAAACCGTTTTGCACGTTTTCTGTCAGGATGTGTCATTTCTCTACCTCATTTTCAATAAATTCCGGCCGCGCGCCCGTACCCGCCGGTCGGTTTGTTCAAGTGAAATTATAGCAGAACAGCCGACGTTTTTCAACCGGACCGGCAAAGTTTATCGTAAAATAATGAAAAACGGCTTGATAATGTCCGTGAAATTCTATATAATTGAAGTATATTAAATTCTACATAAAACTGGTGACGCAATGACTTACGAAACGAACCATCCCGACCGCCGCTATCTGGAGCTTCTCTCCCGCGACTACCCGAACATCGAAGCGGTCGCGGCGGAAATCA
>JBGVOJ010000228.1:0-5667 GCA_045126415.1 Eubacteriales bacterium
ACGTGGCACGTCCGGCGTTGTTCCGCTTGAGGGATTCGATGGAACGCTTTGCCGCTTCTTCGTCGTCGGTGACGATGTTCTGCAGAGCCGCGCCGAGGGTCGTCTCGATCGCGACGGTGTAGCGGGACTCCACCTTGATGAGGTAGGACACCGGTCCGCGGATGCCGCGGAGACGTCCGGCTATCGCCTCGTTCATGACATGCTTGATGCTGTTATTATAGCCGTCAAAGTGGTCGCGCATACGTTCCAGCGCGGCAATGCGGCTGTCGAGCGAGTCGAGTTCCGCCTGTTTTCCGCTCATCTGCCGTCCGGTTTCGGCGGCAGTACGGCGGAGGGTATCGATGGCGGCCGCATAACCGGAGATTTCTTCGTCGAGTTTTGCTGTGAATGCGCGGTATTCTTCCATCTGCCGTTCGGCAGCGGCGGCAGTTTTGTCGAGTTTTTTAAGTTCTTCTTCGTATTTTCCGATCTCTTCCGTAACGGCATCGGTGCGTTTTTTCTGGTTGGCAATGTTGCTTTCCTGCACGTTCAGCCGGACTTTGAGGTCGGTCAGGACGGATTCCGCGGACTTCTGACGGGTAAGAAGTGCGTCCAGCTTTGTGGTACGGTCATCAATCGACGTACCGAGGGAGGTAATTTCCGCAGTGAGGGCTTCGTATTCCTCTTCGGCAGTGTCAAAATTTTCCGAAAGGAGAGTCTGCCGTGCGGAAACAGTATCGAGCCGTTCCCTCTCGCGGGTGATGTTCCGCGCGGTCGACTCGAGCAGGGCGCGTTCGGCGGTGATCTTCGATTCTGCGTGCTCCGTTTCCTTTTCGAGAACGAGAATTTCCGCGCGGGTATCGGTCATCTGCCGGGTGACGGCGGCGGTTTCCTCGTGTGCTTTCTGGAAGGCTTCCTTGTTGCTGTGGGACTCCTCGTACAGACGTTCGATTTTCGCGGACGTGGTTTTGATGGAGTCCTCCGCCATTTCAAGTTCGTGAGCGGAAAGTTTTGTATCGTTTTCGGTTTTGGTGAGTGCGTCCTTCAGCTGATCGGAATCGTACAGCCAGAGGGCGACGTCGACTTTTTTCTTTTCGCCGTACAGTTCGAGATACTGTCTCGCCCGTGCGGCGTCTTTTTCGAGAGGTCCGAGACGGTTCGCGAGTTCGGATTCGATGTCCTCCACACGTTCCATATTGGCTTCAGTTTCCTCGAGTTTTTTCTCGGATTCCGTTTTTTTGTAGCGGTATCTGGCAATGCCCGCACTTTCCTCGAACACACCGCGGCGTTCTTCGCTCTTTTTGGAGAGGATTTCCGCGATCTTTCCCTGCCCGACGATGGAATAGCCTTCTCGTCCGATGCCGGTGTTCATGAACAGTTCGTAGATGTCGTGCAGGCGGACTTTTCTGCGGTTGATGTAGTATTCACTGTCGCCGCTGCGGTAGTACCGGCGCGTGACGGTGACTTCATCGTATCCGGCGGCGAGGATAAGCGGATCGGCGCTGTCGTCGAAGGTGACGGAAACTTCCGCAAAGCTCATCGGCTTTTTGTCATCCGCACCGGCGAAAATGACGTCTTCCATCTTGCTGCCGCGGATATTTTTCGTGGACAGTTCGCCGAGCACCCAGCGCATCGCATCCGTAATGTTGGACTTGCCGCTTCCGTTGGGACCGACGATGATGGTCGCGCCCCTGTTGAATTTCAGAACGGTACGGTCGGGAAAGGATTTGAATCCGTGCAGTTCCAGTGATTTTAAATACAAGTCTTTTCCTCCCCGTTTGCGTTTATTTCTATATTATATCGCGGAAAATTGTCTTTTTCAATGAATTTGACAGATTTTACACTATATTTAATTTCTATTCTTATTTTGTTCCGCCGCTTCTGTCCGACCGCCATGGAGATATCGCCGCGCGGGACGGTGACGGTCACAGCACTTCCCTTTTCGGGCGGATTTTCGTTGAGTGCGGCGCAGATGCGGTTGTAATACAGTTCGCCGGCAACCAGTTCGCCGAGGGACGGGTGGTTCGGACCGGCGTAATAGGACGTATCGGAATGGAGATTTTCGCTCTCGCACAAACCGATGCGCAGGCAGGGGACGCCATGCCGGACAAACACGTCAAGAACGGCGGCGCTGCGGGTCACGGCTTCGTCGAGAGTGAGCGGACGGTAATTTTCCTGTACGGTCATGCGGTACAGCTCGGTATCGCGAAAGACAATCGTGGGATAAATGCGCGTGCCGGCAGCACCGAGTCGGCAGATTTCCTTCGCGCAGGTGATTTCGTCCGCAGGTGTGGAACCCGGAAGACCGATCATCATCTGTCCGACCGTCGGGAATCCGGCTTCGCAGAGCATCGTCATGGCAGTACGGGAGCGTTCCGGGGAATGTCCGCGTTTACAGGAGGTAAGGACATTCTCCGAGAAGGACTGGATGCCGAGTTCGACGGCGGAGATGGTATAGTTTTGGAGAATTCCGATAATTTCTCCGTCGATGTAGTCCGGACGGGTGGACATGCGGATGCCGGAAACCCGTCCGGAATCCACGTAGGACTGCGCGAGGTCGAGGAGGTTTCTCATCAGGATTCGGTCGATACCGGTGAAGGAACCGCCGAAAAATGCGATTTCACAGGCAGTACCTTCCCGGACGGTGGACAGAACTTCGTCGATCGTATTTTTTGCCGTTTCCGGCATAAATGAAGAAACGCCCGAAATGGCGCGTTGATTACAAAAAACACACATATTCGGGCATCCAAGGTGCGGGATAAACACCGGTATGTTCACATGGGATTTCTTCATGGGGACGGTTTTATTCTGCTTCCCCGAACAGGATGAGGGCTTCGTGCGCGGCCTGCTGTTCGGCTTCCCGCTTGGTCTTCGCTTCGCCGCGGCCGATGATGTTGCTGTTGAGACGGGCTTCGACCTTGAAGAACCGGCTGTGTGCGGGACCGCTTTCCTCTGTGCAGACGTATTCAAGAATTTCACCGTTGACCTGCTGCACAATCTGCTGGAGCGCGGTCTTATAGTCGATAAACACGCCCTTTTCGTTGATAAAGTCGATTTCCTGCGCGATGAACGGCAGGATGAAGCGTTCAACCACTTCAAAAGATTCGCCGGTGTCGAGATAGATCGCGGCGAGAAGCGCTTCAAACGCATCGGCGATAATGGACGGACGTTTCCGTCCGTTGTTCATGATTTCGCCGTGACCGAGGTACATGTATTCGCCGAGAGAAATGGCGTTGGCGTACTTGGCAAGCGCTTTCTCACAGACGACGGCGGCACGGATTTTCGTGAGGTCGCCTTCCTGCTTGTTCTTGTATTTATCGAAGATGTACGAGCTGACTACGATGGAAAGAACGGAGTCTCCGAGGAACTCGAGGCGTTCGTTGAAAGGAGTCTTCTGTCCCTTCGCCTTCATTTCGTTCGAATAGGACGAATGCGTCAGCGCAACGGTAATGTATTCTTTATTTTTAAAGGTATAACCGATCCGTTTCTCGAGACCGTCGAGGGACTGCGGTTTAATCGGATTGTTCATTCTTTACTGCTCCAATTGTTTTTTCTGTTCCTGCATAACGGCAGTGATCTGGTCAATCACACCGGTTTTCACGAAGGCTTCCGCCTGACGGACGGCATTGCAGATGGCTTTCGCGTCGGAACTGCCATGCGCCTTGATGACCGGCTTCTGCAGACCGAGAAGGGGTGCGCCGCCGTATTCGGATGCGTCAAAGCTGTGCTTGAGGCCGCGGAGCTGATCCTTCATGACCAGATAGGACATCTTTGTCATCATGTTCTGCGTGAAAATGTCCTTCAGTGTGCTGAACATGAATTTTGCCATGCCTTCGACGAGCTTGAGGGTGACATTTCCGGTAAATCCGTCGGTGACGAGGACGTCGCACGGCGCGTTCGGAACTTCCTTGCCTTCGATATTGCCGACAAATTTGACGAATTCGGACGCTTTCAGTTTCTGATATGCGTCAATCTGGATCTGCGTACCTTTATGCTCTTCGGTACCGTTGTTGAGCAGACCGACTTCGGGATCTTTGACACCCTGCACGTTCTTCATGTAGATCGAGCCCATCAGCGCCCACTGGACGAGGTAGTCCGCCGTGACATTGACGTTCGCGCCGCAGTCCATCATGAGAACCGGACGTTCGAACGGGAGGATGGTCGCGATGCCGGAACGCTGCACGCCCTTGATCGGGCGGATGATGAGAGACGAACCTGCGTGAAGCGCACCGGTGTTTCCGGCGGACACGAAGGCGTCTCCGCTTTCCTTGAGGAGACGGAGGCCGACGCCCATCGAAGATTCCTTCTTCGCGCGTACCACGGAGATCGGGTCGTCTTCCATCGTAATGACCTCTTCGGTATGGACGATATCGACAATGCGGGTGTCCGCGCCGCAGTCGTGCAGATGCTTTTCAATGACGGGCTTATTGCCGACAAGGATCAGCTTGGATTTGTATTTCTGGGTGGCAAGGGCAGCTCCTTCAACGATTTCTTTCGGAGCGTTGTCCCCGCCCATTGCGTCAATGATGATATCCATTCTTCCACTCCCTGCGGTTTATACGAGTTCTTCGAGGATTTTCGCGAGTTCGTCCGCTTTTTCGAGCGCACGGTGAGCGTAAGCCTCATTGCGGTACTTCTTGCCGCCCTTGACTTTCTGCGCAAGAGGCGGAATTATGCCGAAATTGGCGTTCATCGGCTGGAACTGAGTCTTGTCCCCGCGGGCAACGTAGCGTGCCATCGCACCGATCATCGTTTCTTCCGGGAAGAGAAACGGTTCGCGTCCCATAGCCTTCACGGCAGCGTTGGTCCCGGCGACAAAACCGGACGCGGCGGATTCGATGTAGCCTTCGACACCGGTCATCTGTCCGGCGAAATAGATGTTCCGGTTCGCACGGAGAGAATAGTCGGGTTCGAGAAGTTCGGGAGAATTCATGAAAGTATTGCGGTGCATGACACCGTAACGGTGGAATTCCGCATTTTCAAGACCGGGGATCATTCGGAAGACGCGCCGCTGTTCCGGGAACGTCAGGTGCGTCTGGAATCCGACGAGGTTGAACATGGTGCCCTCTTCGTTTTCGCGGCGGAGCTGGACGATGGCGTAGTATTCCTCACCGGTCGCGGGATTTTTGATGCCGACCGGCTTCATCGGACCGAAGCGGAGGGTGTCCTCGCCGCGGGAAGCCATGACTTCGACGGGCATGCAGCCTTCGAAAACCTTGATCTTCTCGCCTTTTTCGAATTCGTGCAGTTCGGCAGTCTTCGCTTCGATCAATGCTTTGTAGAACACTTTGTATTCCGCTTCGCTCATCGGACAGTTGATGTAGTCCGGAGAGCCTTTGTCATACCGGGTCGCGTAGAACGCTTTGGTCATGTCGATGGACTCCGCGTCCACGATGGGAGCGGCCGCGTCAAAGAAATGCAGGCTGTTGCCGCCGATGAGGTTCGAAATGTAGTCCGCCATTGCGTCGGAAGTGAGCGGCCCGGTCGCGACGACGGTGATTTCATCTTCAGGGATCGAGGTCATTTCCTGTTCGACAATTTCGATTTCGGGATGGGAACGGATCTTGTCCGTGATGTATTCGGAGAACAGGACACGGTCGACGGCAAGTGCGCCGCCGGCTGCGACCTGCGTTCTTCTTGCGGATTCCATGATGATCGAACCCATGCGGAACAGTTCTTCCTTGAGCA
>JBGVOJ010000229.1:0-3941 GCA_045126415.1 Eubacteriales bacterium
CCCCACAGAAAGGGTGACCTCCGCCGTGCTCGCGCAGGCGCTCAGAACATCGTTCCGAACTCCACCGGCGCTGCTAAGGCTATTGGTCTCGTAATCCCCGAACTCAACAAGAAGCTCATCGGCTCCGCTCAGAGAGTTCCCACCTGCACCGGTTCCACCACCATTCTCGTTGCAGTTGTTAAGGGCACCGACGTTACCGTTGAAGGCATCAACGCTGCTATGAAGGCTGCTTCCTCCGCTTCCTTCGGTTACAACACCGACGAAATCGTTTCCTCCGACGTTATCGGCATGACCTACGGTTCTCTGTTCGATGCAACCCAGACCATGGTTACCAAGATCGACGACGACACCTATCAGGTACAGGTTGTTTCCTGGTACGACAACGAAAACTCCTACACCAGCCAGATGGTTCGCACCATCAAGTACTTCGCTGAACTCGCGTAAGTTTTATATGGTTAGAAAAAGGACTGCATGAGCAGTCCTTTTTTGATTTTCTTTTTTGGCTTACAGCCGGTTGGTTTCTGCAGACTTTCTCCCGTCCTGCGCGGACGGCGCACAAGAGGGTGTGTCGACACCCTCTTGTGAATCTCCCCGACCAAAGGCGTTCCCCCTTTGGAAACTCCCTTGCAAGGTTTACTGCATCAAATCCACAAGACTTGCCGGATGTTTCTCGATTTCGTTGGTCGAAAAGCGTTCGTTTTTATGATTGCTAACCGCGGGTATAAGGGTAGAGGTATTCTGTTGACGGTTATTTTCTACATTTTTACAGTTTATTCATCACTTTTTGGGTTCTCTCCGTTATAATGAAATCAGATGGGGGTGAATTCATGAAAATTCTGATTGTTTCCTTTGACTGTGACGCGGAAGCCGCTGCCCTGCGTGCCGCTTTGGAGTGGTATCATGCGGACGTGATGATCCGGTACATCGGGCGTCCGAAGGATTTTCTGGACGTATTGGAAGGCGATGTTCTTTTCTCACCGGATGTGCTGATTCTCTGCGGGCACGGGGACGACGGGATGTTTCTGATGCCCGAACTGGGTGAGGATGTCTACCTCGACGGCGAACCGCGCAATATTTCGCCGGAGGATGTGCGTGCGCATCTGAAACTGCATCCGAAGCTCTGCATCAGCACGGCGTGTACCTCCGGTACACCGGAAATGGGTGCGGCTTTTGCGGACTGCGGAGTTCCCTACCTCGCGCCGGATGATTATATCGAAGGTGCAACGCCGCTGTTTTTCATCCTGCACATGTTCTACCTCCATTTGACCTGTGGAAAAAACTTCGCCGAAGCGGTCGCAATTGCGAAGACGACCGACAGCGAAACCGCAATGTATACGTTTTACGACGGGAAAGGAGGTACGTTATGACGATTTTCCGACAACGATTTCTTGCTTTTGCGCTGGCGATGCTGTTTCTGGTATTGCTCCTGCCGGTGGATGTATCTGCGAACGCTGCCGAACCACCGTGTCTGACGGTGGTTGTGGTGAACGCTCCGGACGATCTGGAAGTTTCCCTGCGGTATACGGACGGAACGGAGGTGGAAGCCCTGCGGCTCTATCAGTTCTACCGGTCGTGGGAAACGTATTACCGTTTTTTCTACAATCATGATACTCCCTATGAAAAAGTTGATTTGCAGAATGTCGTTCTGACGGCAAGCACTGCCGACCGTTCATTTGACTGTCCCTTGCACACCGGAATCACGAAGGAATACAACAATCTCCTCCTGCTTGACCTTGATGAACAGACGCTGACCAGCGGGCTGTACCCCGGACGTTACGCCATTATCGTGACCATCCGCGTACTTACGACGCTCATCATGGAAGGAGTAATTTTCTTCCTGTTCGGCTATACGGAAAAGAAAAGCTGGGTACGCTTTCTGATTATCAATCTCATCACGCAGGCGTTCGTGAACATCGTACTGTACGATGCGGGTTTTGATGCTTATCTCCTGCTCGGGTACATTCTGCTTGAAATTCTTGTGATCCTCACGGAAATGATCTCGTTTCCGTCGGCTGTACGTGAGCACGGGACAATACGTGCGGTTGTATATGCACTTGTCGCCAACCTCATCAGCCTGTACGTCGGCGGTCTGCTGATTTCGTATATGCCGGTATAATTTCATAAACAATACAGCCCTGCGGGAGGACAAACGCAGGGCTGTATTGTTTGCTATAGGTTAATCCTTGTCAACGGGGAGATATACGCCGCGATAGCCGTAGAACCATTCACTGCCGCTGCCAAGTCTTTCCGCAAGCCAGAGGATCATGTAGGCATACAGAGGTTTCGTATTGTTCATAGAAACAGAATACACCTCAATCTCTTCTTCCTCATCCACATTGACATCCTGAACCCAGATCAGATTTGCGGCACGCATCTTTTCCAAAACAGAACGGCATTCTTCCTCTGCCATATCCGTCTTTTTCGCAAGACCTGCCGCAGTAAACAGCTTACCTTCAATGCCGATCAGATAACGGAACAGATATCTGACTTTTTTGTCTGCAAGAAGCTCCAGAACCGGTACAGCCGCGTCAGAGTTCAGAATTTCCAGTGATTCCTTCGTTCCGAATGCAGGAGCAATCAAGGCGAAATCCCGATTCACAAGAACCGCGCCGCCATGATCTCCGATACTGAAATGAACACACTGACTCTCTTTTACCAGATTATCCTTCAGTTTATTCAGCCACTCTTTTCGTTCTTCTTCGTTTTTTGGTTTCCATGTACAGGTACTGCTTTCCAAAATTTTTTCATACAGAACCCCGGCAAGTTCATCAAAGCTGTAATACTGCGGTACTTCTTCTTTCTTTCTGCCGCTGTAAATCTCATCCACGGTAATCCCAAACACATCCGCGATCACCGGAAGCAGGAGAATGTCCGGCATGCTCACTCCCGTCTCCCACTTGCTGACAGCCTGCGCCGATACGCCGATCTGGTTCGCGAGGTCTTCCTGCGTCATGCCCGCATCCTTGCGGAACGCCGTAATGTTTTTTCCGATATTCATAGTTGATCTCCTTTTTCGTGAAAATTTCGTTCCGGGTACCCTTTACGCCTTCATTATACCGGAGAAATTTCCGAAAAGCAACAACCCGTCCGGTGAGTCCTCCCGAACAAACGGTGACTTTTCCGAACGGGTCTTTTCGTTTGGTTGAGTTTATGCGCGCAGCATGCCGCGGTATACGCCCGGTGCGGAATCTTCGATCACGGTCGCACCGACAGTCTTCTTATAGAAATCGACCGGTCCCGCACTGCCGATGATGCCATAGCCGTAGCCTTCATCCCACATGCCGTGGAGACACGCGAGAAGAAGCGCACGTCCGATGCCCTGCTTGCGTTCGGATTCCGCAACGCCGGTCGGACCGAAGAAGCCCTTGACGGTCGCGTCGTAGCAGCCGAAGCCGAGCATTTCCGAGGACACGCCGCCGTTTGCGTTTGTCGTTTCACGGACGGCGATAAAGATGCTCTTGGTTTCACGGAAGAACGCGTTTTCCGCTTCGCTTGCCCATCCGGAACCGAAATGTTCCTTGATCCAGCCGATGACGGCGTAGTTTTCCGGTCCGATGGGACGGCGGATGATGATGTTTTTCTCCTTCAGCTCGTCCAGAACCGGTGCGAGCGGCGGAAGTTCATAAAGTTTGACGAGTAAATCAGCCATGATGATATCCTTTCACGATACGAAATATGTTATCTCTATTTTACACAATTTTACATCAAAAAACAATACGGAAACCGCAAAAACTTGACATATCTCCGTTTTTCTGATAAAATATTAAACAGCAACGATAAATTTTTAAGAATCCCGCTGTCACCGGAGGACAACCGATGGACCACAAAAAACTGAAACGACTGACCGAACCTCTCTGCGATGTGGTTTCCTGCGCGGACGAAACCGTCTCCACCAACACGGATGCACGTACCCTTCTCGCAGAACATCCGGAAGCCGGCAC
>JBGVOJ010000230.1:0-4052 GCA_045126415.1 Eubacteriales bacterium
GCACGGGCTTACGCTGGAATTGAAGATGCGGAAAAAACGCTGTTCAATCTCCGCTGTGCCGCACTTGCCGCTGTAGAACAGGACAATCCGGAAAGCAAGTATGGAAAATATGTAATCTGGAATAGTCCGAAAGACAACCGCGATGAAGTGGCTGAAGAGCTCGCCGAATCACGGAATAATTTTGTCCGTGGTACAGCAGAATTTGAAAAGATTCTCGAAATTTTAGCAGAATAATATCTGAATCAAACTGCAGCTGTGAGGTTAAGAGAACCTCAATATTTTGAATTCGTTGTAATCAGAATCCTGTAAATCTAAACAAAGTCCCCGAAGGCAGGTGAAATCGTCCTGCTCTCGGGGACTTTTTGGAAATAGTGCCCCTTTTCGGGTCGAAAAGCTCGTAAAACTTAATTTTTGATTAAATTTGGGCTGAATTCTTACACTGTTCACAGATATGTGTTATACTGTAATCAAGAAACATACTTGAGGTGATCAAAATGACAATCAGCTATAATCGACTTTGGAAATTACTCATCGACAAGAAAATGAAAAAGAAAGAATTGTGCCAGCTCGCAGGGGTCGGACATATGGTTCTTACACGGATGGCTCATAGCGAAAGTATAACCACAGATTCACTGTTGAAGATCTGTGTGGCATTGAATTGTAGCTTTGACGACATTATGGAAATCGTGGAGGATGACTCCGCAGAATAACAGGAGGGTATCTATGAATCTGTACATTCAGCAGCGAATATTTACATGGGGAGATAAGTTCTCCATCTATGATGAAGCCGGTAATGAAAAGTATTATGTGGAGGGCGAAATCTTAACTTTCGGCAAGAAGCTCCACCTATATGATCTGCAAGGACGTGAACTTGCGTACATAGAACAGCAGTTGTTTACGTTTCTCCCGAAATACATGATCTACCGCGGCGGAGAGGAGTTTGCAGAGGTGGTCAAGGAGTTCACTTTCTTCCATCCCGAATACACAGTCAACGGACCGGGCTGGACAGTTCACGGAGATTTCTTCGATCACGATTACGAAGTAACGGACGGAGATACTCTGGTTGCATCGGTTTCGAAGGAATGGTTTACTCTCGGTGATGCGTATGAAATCTCCTTTGGTGCAGGTGTGGATGAAGTGGCAGCGCTTTCTGTGGTGCTTGTAATTGATGCCTGTATTGATGCGCAGCGGAATTAACAGAGGTTATCATGAATAAAACAAAAAGTTATTTGTTTTCATTCTTTCTTGGCATACTCACCGTAATCATCTGCCTTGCCATCGGCGATGGTCTGATCGGCGTTGCCGGTACGCTCGGTGAATGCGTTTACGATGAATCCGGCGAATTGATCGAATACGCCTTACATGTCAAGGATCCTACCGGAAGGATCATCTTCTGGAGCGGCCTTCTGCTTCTGCCGATGATTCTGGCGTACCTGATCCGTCCGAGACATACCTGGATCAACCTGCCGCTGTTTGTACTCTCTTGGTATATTCTCTCCGCCATTTTCGGTTCTCACGCCAATCACTATTTCCTTGCACATCCTGCAAGAGGATTTATCAGTTTCTTTGAAGAATTCGATCCGTTCATCGTTGCAATATTTATGTGGCTGACACAGCTGATCGTACTGCTCGTGGTAAGAGGAATCATAAAACTGATACGAAAGATTAAAACCAGAAAGGACACAACAACATGAAATACGCAGCAGATTTTCGCAGAATCGCCCGTGAAGCTCTTCGCGGCAGGTGGGGAATTGCCGTTATCGCAGGACTTCTTGCATCCCTGCTCGGCGCGATTGGCTCCGGCGGACCGGAACTCAATATCGAACTCAATGACGGTCATTTTCAGGCAGGCTTGTCTGTTGCCGGTCAGGATATCATCTCAACAGATGGTATGCATTGGGGACTGTTCGCAGGAATGACGGCATACATATTGATTTTCGCCATTGTTACGGGAATTGTTCTGTTTGTACTCGGCAGCGTGATTGAAGTTGGTTATTCCAAATTCAATCTGGACTTGGTGGATCGTCGGAGCGAAGCGAAGATTGAAACCATGTTTGGTTATTTTAGCTTCTGGAAAACAACCGCAGCTGCCAGACTTCTGCAGACACTCTACATACTTCTTTGGTCACTTTTGTTTATCATCCCGGGAATCATAGCAACTTACAGCTATTCCATGACGGGATATATTCTGGCAGATAATCCGGATATGACAGCGGATGAAGCAATCGCACGCTCTAAGCAAATGATGGACGGTAACCGCTGGCGGCTCTTCTGCCTGCAGATCAGCTTTATCGGATGGAGCATTCTCAGCTCGCTTCTGACCTTTGGCATCGGTGACCTGTGGCTTACGCCGTACAGACAGGCGGCAAGTGCGGCCTTTTACAGAGAGATTTCCGGAACCGAAGTACGGGAAGATACAATAGAAATTGATAATGAACAGTAAAAAGAATTTCTTCACCAGCAAGCGTATGGTACTGCTTGCCGCAGCAGTCATTCTGCTGATCCTTGCCATGTTCGCTTTTGATACCAGTCTGATGGTACGAAAGTACTCCATCGAAGTAGAAAAAATCGAAACACCCATCCGTTTTGCTCTTGTCACCGACCTTCACTCCTGCTATTACGGTGAAAATCAGTCCGATCTGATCGACGCGATTGACGCGGAGAATCCGGATGTGATCCTGCTGGGCGGCGATATATTTGATGATGTGAAAGATGATACCAATACAGAACTGTTTCTCGCCGGTATCGCAGACAAATATCCCTGTTATTATGTCACCGGCAACCACGAATGCTGGGGCGGCAAATATAGGTTTGATAACCAGATGGCGATCCTTGAGAAATACAGCATCCCAGTACTGTCCGGAGAAGTAGTGACACTGGACGTGAAGGGTAAAATTATTTCTCTCTGCGGTGTGGACGATCCGGATGTGTATATGGTAAAAACAGATCTGGAAACGGATCCTGAAGGATACATTCAGGCGCAGACGAATAAGGAAGCATTCTTCACCGATCAGCTGGAGCATGTCTCCGAAGCGGCATCGGACGATAATTACACGATCCTGCTCTCCCATCGCCCGGAATATTATGAAACATACACTGTTTATGACTTTGATCTGGTCCTCTGCGGTCATGCCCACGGCGGACAGTGGCGGATACCGGGAATCCTGAACGGTTTGTATGCACCGCATCAGGGGTTTTTTCCGAAATATGCGGGTGGCAGATATGATAGTGAGAATATGACGATGATCGTTAGCCGCGGACTGGCGAGAGAAACCACACGGGTTCCGCGGATATTCAACAGACCGGAGCTTGTGGTGATTGATTTGGAATAAAAGGAGGAGCACTCCATGCTGACAACTCCATTTGGACGATCAAAATAATAGCCGACGGACATGAAATCGCTTATGAAGCGATCCCTTACAACAGCACGGTGAAATCGATCAAGCTGCAGCCGCTGACCGGGAGCTACCGCATCACCGTGCCTGCATGGGCATATCAGGAAGTCCGCTGTGTTGTGGACTGGAACTGCACACCCATCGAAAACACCGGCGCATCAGGCGAGCGATACCGTGACGCGCAGTTCATCCGGGAAAGCAACATTCTCACCATCGGCGTAGAGGATGAAAATCCGGACTTTGATACCGAGCGATACCCGGCTGGAATGGGATATATCCTGCGTGAGAGGGTGGAATCCGTGACCTTTGGTGTCGCATGGACTGATGATTATACAGACGGCGATGTTCGAACATGGCTGGCAGCGGATCCCGGATAAAGGAGAATGTATATGACGAACTTCAACATCACAGCGGACAATTTCACATGGATTACCGGTGCAGCGGACGATCCCAAGGACAAGTGCCTCCACGGTCATGTGACCGTAACCATCGGCGGCAAAACCTTTGAAGCGAACGGCACGGTTTCCGCAACGGCACTGTATCTTTTGAAATCGCTGACGGAGGATCATATTCCGAGTGACAACGAACTGCAAATGGTGCCGTGCTGCGGACATTTCTACATTGCAAGCAAAGACTTGATGACTGTAACCATCATCG
>JBGVOJ010000231.1:0-2299 GCA_045126415.1 Eubacteriales bacterium
ACGCGGACCGGGCAAAAGATTGTCTGGTGAAAGCGGGCTTCGGCGAACGGCTGGCGGAAATGGAAGCCGGTCTGGAAACCTACCTGTACAAAGACCGCAGTGACGACGGAATCAATATCTCCGGCGGCGAAGCACAGAAGATTGCCCTCGCCCGTGCACTGTACAAGGATTCGCCGTTCATTATTCTGGACGAACCTACAGCGGCACTTGACCCGATTGCGGAAGCGGAGATTTATTCCAAGTTCAATGATATCGTCGGTGACCGCACAGCGATCTACATCAGCCACCGGTTGTCCTCCTGCCGGTTCTGCGACGAAATCGCCGTGTTCGATCAGGGAAATGTGGTGCAGATGGGCAGCCATGATGCACTGGTAGAGGCCGATGGGCTGTACCGGGAACTGTGGTATGCGCAGGCACAGTATTATGATAAGAAAGAATAGACAGAAAGACCGCAGACAGCCGGAATATTCCGGTCATCTGCGGTTTTCCTGCGAAAGATATGTGAAATCAGCTATTGACAAGTGTATATAGCCATGCTATACTATATACAAACGTATACAGTATAGGAGGTATTTTCATGTCCAGACTGCTCTCCAAACTGCCGGAAGCAGAACTCGATGTCATGCTGATTTTATGGAAAACACCCGGTTCTGCCCGTGTCCTTGACATCTATAATGCTCTGCAATCCGTCCGTCCCTGTTCCAAACCCGCCATCCACACTCTGCTCGATCGTCTGGAAAAACGCGGTTTTGTGAAACAGGAAACCGTTGACGCACCGATTCCTTACAAAAAAATTACACCTGTTGTAACAGAAAGTGAATATCGTGCAGCGGAAAGCAATGTGTTCCTGGATAAACTGTGCCGCGGAAGCTGGAAAACACTGATTGCTACATTGATCGACACCGGACGGATTTCCACGGACGATCTCACGGAAATCACAGAACTTCTGAACTCCGGGAAACGGAAATAATACCATCATTATGTATAATACTTTATTGTTTTATCTTGCGGAACTGAGCATTGGTATGTCCATGCTGATTCTGCTTCTGGTGATTTTTCAGAAATTATTCGGAAAAAGATTTACTGCACGATGCCGGTATATCCTTTGGGCATTTGTGGTTTTACGTCTGTGCATTCCATTCAGTATCCCGTTTCTGCCGGCACTGCTGGAAATATCTCTGCCGGATGAGATTGTGCAGACAGATCCCCCTTTGCGGGAATCGGTTCCTTCCGCAGATTCTTACCCGGTATCCCCCATACCGTCCTACACTATTGAAAGCAACGTACCGGAAACGGATTCTCCTCCTTTGTCGGCCAACCAACCGTCAGTGGAAGAAGCAGAGCCGATACCGGGGCTGCCTGTTCCTGATATTCCGGCCCCCGATTTGCCTGTCCGGACAGAAACGGAGAAACCAACCTTTCTGTCTGATCCTGTTCCCTGTCTGTTTTTTCTGTGGATTGGCATTGCACTTCTTTTATTTATCTTTCGTCTGGCAGAATACTGGGTGGTAACGATACGACTGAAAAAATCTCTTTTTCTCCCGGACGCGGAGCAAGCTGCACTGTGCCGGCGTCTCGGTATCCGGCTGGGAATACGAAAAGATAGAGTTCCACGGCTGTATGTCACCCGTGCTGTACACAGTCCGATGCTTTGCGGCTATGTACGTCCCATCATTATTCTTCCGGATATTCCCTTGACCGCCAATCAGCTTACCGGTGTTCTTGCCCATGAGCTGACGCACTACCGCCGGAACGATCTCTGGATAAAACTGGCCGGCATGACGGTCATTTCTCTGCACTGGTTTAATCCGCTGGCATATCTTGCGGTCAGCCGCTGCAACCGGGAAATGGAACTTTCCTGTGACGAACTGGTTCTGTCCGGTATGGATGAGGATGTCCGGATGTCTTACGGAAAAGTGATGCTGCACATCATTCAGCAGTGTCAGATTCCCGCGTCTGATCTGACGACCCATTTTAACCCAAGAACATCGGCAGTCAAAGAGCGTTTTGTCAATATTCTGGATGCGACTGTGAAAAAGCGCGGAAGATGGATCACTCTGTTCATCGCTGCCGCCTGTATCACAGCCGGAAGTCTCGTTGCGTTCAGCAGCGATCAAAAAACGCCGGAAAGCATGGACAAACACTCCTCCATCGAACAATCCGAAACCGCGGATAAACCAACGGATCAGCCAAAACAGGAGTCTCTGCCTAAAGAACCGGAAGGCTTGCCGGAAACAAACGATGACCTGTATTCCGGTTTCGGTAACCAGATAAATATATTTACTCCCATATCTTATGG
>JBGVOJ010000232.1:0-1844 GCA_045126415.1 Eubacteriales bacterium
CACGTCTCGACTGCATCCGGAACATGGCGAGCAAGAAGGGAGTGACCACCAGTGCGCTTGTCGTCGCGTGGATGGTGAACCTGTACCGCTGTGCAGGATTTCCGCGCGTAATTCCGCTGTTCGGCTCCTCCCGCGTCGACCACTTCACCGACAATCTCCGCGGCACAGAAATTATCCTGACCGACGAAGAACTTGACATCCTTAACAAAGCGTAAGGCGAAAGGAGTCCCAAAAATGAAGGAAGTTCATCTGATCTGCAACGCCCACCTCGACCCCATCTGGCAGTGGGAGTGGGAAGAAGGCGCCGCTGCCGCGCTGTCCACATTCCGTGCAGCCGCCGACCTCGCTGACGAATTTGACTACATTTTCTGTCACAACGAAGTCACCCTCTATAAATATATTGAAGAATACGCGCCCGCCCTGTTCAAGCGCATCAAGGAACTCATCCGCATCGGCAAATGGCACATCATCGGCGGCTGGTATCTCCAGCCCGACTGCAATATGCCGCAGGGCGAGAGCTTCATCCGCCAGATTCAGGTCGGTCACCGTTATTTCATGGACAAATTCGGCGAAAATCCGACAACCGCCATCAACTTTGACGCGTTCGGTCATACACGCGGTCTCGTCCAGATCATGAAAAAATGCGGACAGGACAGCCTGATCCTCTGCCGTGCCGGAAACGATCCGACACCTGCGATTCAATTCCTGTGGGAAGGCTTTGACGGCAGCCGCATCAAGGTCAACGCCGGAGGTCAGGGCTATAACACTCCCCTTGGCGGCGCGGCGAACGCGATTCTGAATAAAGCGAACAGCCAGCCGGACGATGTCGTCTGCGCACTCTGGGGCGTCGGCAACCACGGCGGCGGTCCGTCCAGAAAAGACCTCGCCGATATCGAAAAACTGATTGAAGAAGGTTCCATAAAGATTCTGCACTCCACGCCTGAAACCTTCTTCGCACGCATTGATCCGAAGATCGTCCATGATAAATCCCTCCGCACCAGCATGCCCGGCTGTTACACCACCATGGCACACATCAAGCAGAAGCATGCGGAATTCGAAAATTCCCTCTACATGACGGAAAAACTCTGTTCCGCTGCCGCCCTGCGCGGACGGATCGAATATCCCGAACGCGAACTCGACGACGCGGTCGAAGACCTGCTCAACGCCGAATTCCACGATATTCTCCCCGGAAGCTCCGTACGTGCCGGCGAAAACAACGGTCTGCAGATCCTCGAACACGGTCTGCTCACCCTCAACCGTCTCCGCGCACGTGCGTATTTCGCACTGACCGCAGCGGAACCGAAGGCAGGGGAAGGGGAATACCCGATTCTTGTCTTCAACCCGAATCCCTACGAATGGGAAACAGAAATCACATGCGAGCTCATGCTTGCCGACCAGAACTGGTCTGACACGATGGCGTACATCCCGCGTGTTGTCGATGCGAACGGAAATCCCGTTCCCGCACAGATCACCAAGGAGGAAAGCAACCTCAACCTTGACTGGCGCAAACGGATCGTGTTCCGCGCGCCGCTGAAACCGTTGGCGGTTACACGCTACTCCATTTATATGGATCTTCAGCCGAAGCCGGAAAAGGAAGTGCGCCAGGAATCCGGCGACATCATCGTCGATCTGCCCGCACTCGACAAGCATGTTGAGATTGACGGCACCACCGGTCTGCTCCGTTCGTACCGCCTGAACGGGAAGGAATACCTCGCGGACGGTGCGTTCCGACCGGATTTCTACGAAGATAACCCCGACCCGTGGGGGATGGGCGGTTTCCAGCTTTCCGGAATGGGCAGAAATCCGAAACCGTTCACGCTCATGAAACAACCCGACGGCCCGTT
>JBGVOJ010000233.1:0-4340 GCA_045126415.1 Eubacteriales bacterium
TCCCCGAAACAGCTCGGCGAGGTTCTGTTCGAGGAAATCGGTCTGCCGTCCGGCAAAAAGACCAAGACGGGCTATTCCACCGATGCGGAAACCCTCGAGGAACTCCGTCCGTATCATACGATCATCGGGGACATCCTGCTCTACCGTCAGACCGCCAAGCTGCGCGGAACCTACGGAGATCCGCTGATCACTTTTGCAGATGAAAACGGACGCATCCACACCAAGCTCAATCAGGTCGGCACGGCGACGGGACGTCTTGCGTCGAGCGACCCGAACCTGCAGAATATCCCCGTCCGCGCGGAACTGGGGCGCGAACTGCGGAAATACTTCATCGCGGACGACGGTTATGTCCTCGTCGACGCGGACTATTCCCAGATCGAACTGCGCCTCCTCGCTGCTCTGTCCGCAGACAAGACGATGAGCGAAGCCTTCATCAACGGGTACGACATCCACACCGCCGTGGCGGCACAGGTGTTCGGCGTGGATGAAGACGACGTAACGTCCGAACTGCGCCGCCGTGCGAAGGCGGTCAACTTCGGCATCGTCTACGGCATCGGGGAATTCTCCCTCTCGAAAGACCTCGGCATTACCCGCCGTCAGGCGAAGGAGTACATCGAAAACTACCTCCGCACGTATTACGGCGTTGACACGTATCTGAAAGAAACCATCAAAACGGCGAAGGAACAGGGGTATACCACGACCCTCTTCGGACGCCGGCGGTACATTCCCGAACTCAAATCGACCAACCGGAATCTGCGCGCGTTCGGCGAACGCGTTGCAATGAACAGCCCGATTCAGGGAACGGCGGCGGACGTCATTAAAATCGCGATGATCCGCGTGGACAAGGCTCTGAAGGAAGCCGGCATCGACGCGCGGCTGATTATGCAGGTACACGACGAACTGATCGTCGAAGCCAGAGAAGACTGTGCGGATCAGGCAGCTGAAATTCTCGTACGCGAGATGGAAAACGCAGTGAAGACCGCTGTTCCGCTGACCGCCGACTGCGGCATGGGCGTGAGCTGGTACGAAGCGAAGTAAAGTTATTGATAAATGGAACTACGTCAAAAAAATCACCGTGAAAACGGTGATTTTTTTCTTTTATTTTCTTGTAATCGCCTGAACCATACGGATATCGTGAACCTCATTCTGCGCATCCGTGATCTTCGCAAACCCTCGATAGCTCCATACCGCGCGTCCGATGCCATATTCCAGACAGAGATCCGCCACATCGTTGTACCAGCGCACCGCCGAATCGTCGTCACAGTTCGCAATCGCGCCGTATTCGCCGAGGTACAGCGGTCGTCCGTTCTTTGCGATGAATTCCGCTGCCGGTGCGAAGACCTTGCTAAGGTAATCCTTGCCGACCGTCCCGCCGCGTTCCATGGGCGCAGGGATATGTTCGCCGAAGTATTCCAGATGATCGTCCACAGCAAAGGGATACGTAACCGGCTTGGTATACTTCACATGGTTCGGAATCCACGATGCTTTCTGGTGCGAGAAGATAAACGGCTCGTACATGTGGAACGTATAGACAATGTTCGGGTTATCCGTCACATAGAGATTTTTCAGCTCATACACGGAATTCCACTTATTTCCGCCGACAATCACCTTCCGTTCGGGCGTGATCGCATGGATCGCCGCCGCCGTTTCCTGCCAGAGCGCGTTCCACGGGTCGGAATTGTCCCAGACCAGCTCATTCAACAGTTCGAACCGGAGATTTTCGCCTTCATCCGCGTAACGGTGAGCGAAATTCTTCCAGATATTGATGTAGCGGGTCTTGCTCTCGAGGTTCGTGAACAGGTCGTTTTTTTCGCCGTTGCCGAAGAAGAAGCCGGGTGCGTGATGCAGGTCGAGAACGACGTTGATGCCGTATTTCTTCGCCCACGCGATGGTGTTGTCAACGTATTTCAGACCGTCCTCGAGATACACGCCGGGGTTGTCGTCCTTTTCGAAAATGAAATAGTCCACCGGCAGACGGACGTGGTCAGCGCCCCATTCCGCCATCCGCGCGAAATCGGGTTCGGTGATGTAGGTGTCCCAGTGTTCCGCACCCTTTCTGCCGTACTGCGAAATCCAGTGACCGAGATTACATCCTGCCATATAGCCGTTCATGGTGTACATTGCGAATCCTCCTTTCAACATCTGCAAAACTTATTTTCAATTATTGTTCCTTATCTCCGTACATTCTATCAATCCGGTCGGTATATTCCTGCCATACCTGCGACAGTGCCGCGAGGTCATCCTTGCTGAAGCCGAACGACGGAAGGGGCGTTACGCAGTAGATGTCCGGAATCCCCGTCTGCGGCTGCTTGAGCATCCAGCGCATTGTGTCGCGGCGGGTGTTGAATCCGGCGTTGTCGGTGTCGAGCAGCGTACCGGGCATCGCGATGCGGAACATCTTCGCGCGGAACTCAAGGTCTTCGCCGCAGAAACGGTTCTTGCCGTCATAGTCATGCAGTCTGCCGTGGTCACAGATGTGAGCGAAATACGGATGACACGGGCTGCAGTTGATGATCGCGTGCGGCTTGATCTTCTTCGAGGTCGTGTAGATGTGTTCCATGAATTCATACAGAAGTTCCACGCCGTACTTGCCGGACCAGGTCTTCATTTCACGTCCGATCGGGATCTGGAATGCGTAGTCGATCTTGATGCCGTCGCAGTCGTAGCAGCCTTCATCGGACGAGAAGATGCGGTACAGCGCGTCGTCGAGCACCTTGAGGAACTTCGGATGCGAAACGTCAATGCGCTTGCCGCTGCGTTCGGTGGTCACGCAGGCTTCGTCGCAGTCCAGTCCGTCCGGGTCGAAAATCTTGAACCACAGCATCGTGTGGATGCCTTCCGCGTGACGGCGGTCGACAAAGGCACGCAGATCCGGGAATTTGTCGGGATTGGCGATGTCGATGGCGTAGTTGGTCTGCCATTTGTCGTCGATGATGAGACAGCGCGGGTACAGTCCGGCGTCATGCATCCGCTTGATGTAATCTTCGTAAACCTCTTCGCACGCAAGATCCATCGGACCGATGTTCTTGTCGTAATACCGGGCGAACTGTTCAATCCAGCCGCAGGCGATGGGACCGTGCCAGAACTTCGGGGGAAGTTCCGCCTTCTTCACCTTCGCAATGCCGGAACCGAAATAGTAGTCCGTGTACTTTTTCATCGCATCAAACTCGTCGTCCGCGCCGTAGCCGACAATGTGCGGCGCCGTCCATTCGCCGTCAACCACAGTATGACCGTCCTGGTCGGTGGAGAGGAAGAACGTGGTTCCCCAGTTGTGCTGCGGGACGGGATTGTAGGTGAAGGAGTTGAAATTGTGTTCCCCGCGTTCCGCCGCCAGACCGAGTGCCAGCTGACGCGCCAGACCTTCACAGCGGAAAGCGTAGCAGAACATCGGCGGAACCATCAGCACCGACCAGCGGTAACACTTCTGGGACGCCTTAAAGTAGTAGTCTTCTTCGTTGTACCACGAAATGCACGGGTTGAAGCCCCACTGGAATTCGTAATCGCTGCCGTGACCGGGTGCAGCGCTGTTGCCGGTAAAGTAGTCGACGCCATCGACACGGCCGTGCCCCTTCACGCTGACCTTGTAGATGAAGCGGAGAGGCGTACATTCGAGAGTATAGGTCTTCTCTTCCCAGAGAGAACTCTTGTTCTTCCACGTGAAGAGCATATTGCCGTTCACCTCTTCCGCGGAGACAAGTGCGGGAATTTCGGGTTCTTCATCACGGATAGTTTTGAGATCTTCGGAGGTCTGATGCACTGCCGAACGCACGTCCAGTCCGGCAACGGCACATCCGTCGAGGATCACATTGATCTTCGCGCCGTCGATTTCCAGTTCGTAAGCGAGCTTTTTGATGTTATACATAGGTTTCTCCCTTGCAGTTTCTGCGTGAATATGGTATAATCCGTTAAGGAAATTATAACTTATTTTCTCATGGATTGAAATGAGCAAAGACGCCAAATTTCCCATGGCGGTTTTGTCAGTAATCCACAACTTCAAGAAAGGATCGGACATTCTCCTTTGAAAAATCTCTTTCATTATCTGAAATCCTACACGCTGGAAGCGATTCTCGGACCGCTCTTCAAGCTGCTGGAAGCCATGTTCGAACTGTTCGTCCCCCTCGTCGTCGCGGACATCATCGACAACGGTATCGCCGCCGGGGACAAGTCCTACATTATCGGACAGTCCCTCATTCTGGTAGCGCTCGGCGTCATCGGGCTGGTCTGCTCGCTGACCGCACAGTATTTCGCGGCACGTGCCGCTGTCGGTACCTCATGCAGCATCCGACGCTCCCTGTATGAGCACATCCAGAAGCTCTCCTTCTCCGACATTGACCGCGCCG
>JBGVOJ010000234.1:0-13609 GCA_045126415.1 Eubacteriales bacterium
GCGGCGTTCGGGTACTCGCCCATGAGACCGAGCGTCGGGGAGGTGATGACCGCGCCGGAGGCAAGACGTGGGATGGAAACTTCGGAAATTGTGGGGATGTTGAAACCAAACTTCTCACCACCGATAAGCGGAACCCAGTCAGGCACATCGAAGGAAAGCCCGTTCAGCGCACCGATCATTTTATTGATTCCTTTGATAACCCCGTTTGTCATCTTCTCAATTCCGCCAATGACAAAGTTAATAATAATTTTCAGCCTGCTCCAAAGGTCTTCAAAAACTTGCTTCACACTGTTGCCAAAATTCGTAAAACGCTCGACAACTGAATCAATATCCTGCTTGATTATTCTGCCGACCTCGCTGAAGAAGTCTTTGATGTACGTCCACACAGAAACAGCAGTCGCCTTTACAGTGTCCCAGTTCTGGTACAGCAAAACTCCGACACCGATCAATGCTGTTACCGCCGCAACCGCAATACCAATCGGAGAAGATAACAGCGCAATAGCAGCTTTTACCCCGGAAACTACCGTGGTGGCAACTTTGATTGCCGCAGAAGCCGCCGTGAATGCTGTAGTAACACTCACAACAGCAGTAGCGACCGCAAGAGCCAGTCCCTGAATGGGAGACAGCCCGTCAATAAATTCCTTGAACGAAAGTTCCCCGTTCAGAACATCTGCAATTTTCTGAAAAACATCTCTCAGGGAATCCAGAGCCGGAACGATGACGTTGGTCGATGCCCATTCCGCCAAAGGCTGGAAAGCATTGTCCCACAGCCATTCAAACGCCGGGCGCAGAACATTATCAATCACAGCCGCAAGAGCTTCAAGGGCTGCGTTAAGAGTGTCCTTGAATGCAGGTGCAATCTGCGTAGTAATGATTTCAGCGAACGGAGCCAGTCGTTCCGCGATGCCGTCAAATACCTTTTTTATGCTTTCACCGAGCGATTCCAAACCGCTCATGTCAAAGCTCTCGCCGAGTTCGCCGAAAAATCCGCTGATGAACTCTCCGATTGAACGGATAAGTTCCGCCCAGTCAAACGTAGTAATGAATCCGTAGATCATCTCCACAAGAGACGTAAATTGCTGTGCGAACAATTCTCCGAGCTTGGTGAAATCCACTTCCGCGAAAATCCCATTGAAAAACTCTGCGATTCCTGCGCCAATATCGGCAAAGTTTACCGTATCAAAGAAACTCGTCGCCGCTTCAAGCGCATTGGCGATTTTTGCACCCAATCCTTGACCAAGCGCATAAAAATCTGTATTCTCAACAATGGCGTTGATTTTCTCACCGAGCGTCCGACCGACACCGCTCCAGTCCCCCTGTTCAATTCGTTCTTTGATCTGCTGAACAATATCCGGCAGAGTGTACCCATCCAGCGGAACTTTCTCGAACATAGACCCGTAATCCGCCGAACCGGAGGAACCGCCACCATCCTTCTGAATCACGTTCAGCTCATCGAACCCGGCAAGCATACCCTTCTGCGCGTCCGCCGCCTTTTCCGCAGATTCGGTGTATTCCTTCTGAACCTTGACCGCCTTCGTCCACGAAGATGCGCCGGACAGTTTGGTGATAAGCTGATTCAGTGAATTGATAAGTTCGACGATATGATCGACCGCTATGTCGATGGCAGGAGTCAGCGCGTTAATGATCGGAGAGACCGCCGAACCGACGGAATTTTTGAAATACTGCATACTCGCCGACAGCCTATCCATACTCGCGGCGAAGGTGCCGTTGATCGTCTTACTGTACTGGTACAGATTATTGACACCAGTTCGCAGAGCATCCGATACGGCGTTGATCGCTTTATAGATGAGCCCAAATGTCAGTGCGTTACGGATGTTTCCGGCGAAGGAACGCAGATTTTTGTTCAAGCCGGAAAAGCTGTTCCTCATTTTACCGAGGACATTGCTCAAGCCGAACTTCATAAATTTTCCGGAATATTTCAACAGTGACGCGGCAGGAGGAACAGCAGAATTGAGAACCTTCGGAATCGCCGCCAATACCTGCCCCGCCGACTTCGTCGCCGGTTCGATCTTCTGAACAGATTTCACTGTATTTTTCACAGCGATCTCCGTCTTATGAAGGTCTGCGACTGACTTACTGTAATTATTGATCTTCTGTCCTGCCTGCTGTTTTTTCCACAACCGCGCCATTTCTGCTGACAGCGCATCCGAGGCTCCCTGCCCCTTCATGGTGTTGAAAACATCAGCATAACTTTTGGCATCCGGCATAGCCTTCAGCACCGTTTTCATTTTTTCCACACTGACAGCAACTTTTTTGCCGGTAGACTGCGTTTTCTTCGCAATACGGTCACAAGTCTGATCTACCGCTTTTTCGATATCGCGCAACGTCTCATCGTTCGTGAAAGCCTTCATACTCTTTTGAGCCGCCTTCGCCGCCGGTTCCAGCTTCGCCGCCAGTACCTTCTTTGCCTCCTCGACCATCTTCAGCATCTGCCGGATCGCGTCACCGTACTCCGCCGTAATCCGTATCTGCAGTTCCTCCACAGTGATCGCATTTCCCGATTCAGCCACGTTTTCCACCTCCTATCCCCAGAAAATCCATCCATACCTCCGCGTCCGACCGTGCCGGTGCCGCCATTGTTTCCTTCCCGAACCACTGCGGAAATACCTCCTCCACCTTCGGTACACGCACGGTCTTGTCCACCATCCGTCCGATTCCCGAAAGCAGCAGCTTCACCGCGCCGTCCGCAAGAACTGCACGGGCACGGTTTTCACGCACCCATGCCCGTTCCGCCGCCTCCACAAACGCTCCCGCCTGCTTCAGCGACATCTCTTCAAATTCCGGCGGCCGGAGTCCGGCTTCATAGCACGCGATCCGCGACTGCTCGATCACATCCCGCGTGCAGCGAACTGTTCCTCGGCCACGCTGCCGATTGCTTTCCACGCCGCTTCCGCGAGAATGTCGTCCATGCGTCCCGCAAGCGGATTGTTCATCCATTCGGTCAGCTCCTTTTCCGTCATTTTCCGGTCGAAAAAATAGTGGTCGTTGAATTCGCGGATGAGCTCGGCGTAAATTTCACGGACGGTGCATTCGTGTTCCGCCTTGTATTCGTCGAGAAAGTCGTACACCTCGTCCACGGATTTGAAATTGCTACGGTCAAGCGCATAGATCGCCGTGGCGAGTTTCTTCGTATTGACGTGATTCATACCGTCGAGCATTGCTGCGCCCAGATCATCGGTACCAAGCATATCGAGCATCCGGACAACGTTGCGGTTATTCAGAATCAGTTCGTGGGTTACGCTATTGGTCGAGAGAATCATACTGTACCTCCGTTATTATGTACCGGCCGGAAGTGCCGCGACTTCCTCCGGTTTCGTGGATTTATAAATCTTCAGCGTGCATTTGCACATATCGTCCAGGTCAAGCCCGGCAAGGGTGAAAGAGAAACCGCCCTTCCACTTGACAATGATCCCGTAGCTTTCCGGCAGCTTCACATACCAGTAAAGTTCCCCGGACAGCTCCTTCATCGCCGCGTACTGCTCTTTATAAAGCAGCAGCGTCACTTCGATTGCGGAAAACGGTTTCACGCCCGGTGCGCCGAATTCCTCGGTCGATTCGAGGGTACGATAGGTGATATCGTCCGCCGGCTGTGTGAGCGCGGGGATTCCCTGTACGCCGAACACCTGCGTCGGTTTCTCGGTTTCCGTTTTTGCGTAATACAGCTCCGTCGTCGCCGTTGCCACGGGCGGAGTGAACGCGGTATTGTATTCAGCCATCGTTTATACATTCCTTTCCAATGTGTTGGTGCTGCCGTTCCAGCGGGCTTCAAAGTACCCGCCGAACCGCCATTTTCTTGTGATTTCGTCGATGTACGGCGGAATGTTCCCGGTCGCAATGAGGTTCAGCTCCGCCATTCTGCACTTCACTTCATCAAACAGCTCCGCCGCACGGGTCAGAGTATCCGCCCACACGTCGCAGGTCACAGACAAATCCCACGCGGCGGCATGATACCGCGGTGTCTGAAGCGGCGGCTGAACCACGCAGACCGGGAAACGCGCGGTCACGTCGGGATTCGTGAGTAGGACGCCGGACGTACCGAAAACCTCGATTTCCGCGAGCTTGTCCGTCATGATTTCGATGAACAGTTTTGTATTCATGAATCGTTCAGCCACGACACACCTCCGTGAGCATATCGTGAATTTCCCGCAGAACCGTTTCCGCGTTCTCCTGCCGTCTCTGGAATCCCGCCGGTTTCATGTACGGACGCGGACGCATCCCGTGGACGATCCAGAAATCGCCGGAACGCACGTAGCCGTACTTTCCGAAATCCGCCGGAACCATATCCACATGGATATACCACGGGATACTCTCCGCCCGTTTCAGCCGGATGGCATCGGGGATTCCTTCGTTATCGACATACAGCCCCGTCCCGAACTCGGCGTAACTGCTCCACGGTACCTCACCGGTATCGTTGAACAACCGTGCGGCGACACGTTCGTTCGTATCGGTGTCGATGATCTCCGCCTTGATACACTTCCCGATGCGGCTGCTGTTCGTCAGTTTTACGGCAAGTTTGCGGGTATCTTCGGCGGCGTTCATTACACCGTTCTTTACACGGTCGGGAAGATTCGCACAGATCTGCCGCACCTTCGCTTCCAGACGATCCACGCCATGAATTTCGATGCCAAACTTCATTTTGTCACCTTCTTCATGTCCACGACAGTCGGGTTGCGGAGGAGCTTCGGATTGTGATACCCCGGCTTCACCGATACCACAACGTAGTCGCCGTGAACCGTGTCGTTCTCCGGTTCGTTCAGATAGACGTAATCGCCTTTCTTCAAATCCGGTACCCGCGTGAAACGCATCCGCATCATCTCGCTGACCCGCGCACCGTATTCCGCCGCGTCGAGTTCGCTGTAATCGGTCTGCAGGTTCGCATCGGGGACGGCATGAAGATTTTTGTACACCGCGGAGGTCTCGCCGTGGATGACGGTCGTTTCCGGTGTCGCCGCCCAGACGGTCGTGAGGGTCATGATTCTCATAAACGCAGCCTCCGCAGTCCAGCGGCAATCAGACGTTCCCGCAGAGTGGTGTACAGGTCTTCATACGTCATGCTCTGCCCGCCGACCGAGGAGGAATCCGCCCCTTCCTCCCCGCGCCGGTGGTACGCCGCCACGACCGCATCACATACCGCCGCCGTCATCGCCGGAGGACAGTCCGTCCGATTACAGACGCCGCACGCATACCCGAACCACTGGCGGGACAGCCCCTCCAATACCTTCCACTCTGTCTGTGTTACGTCCACACCGACACGTTCCGCCGCATCCGCTGTGATCCGGTCGATCACTTCATACGATTCCCGCATACGTCAGCTCCTTACGCGCCCTTTTTGTGGACGTAAATGCCCTTCCGCTTGTTTTCATAGGTGAAGGCATCGTGGTAGATACGGTAGTCGAACTTCCACGCGTCCTTCTGCTGGTTGGTGTCCGGATCGAAAATGCGCGGGAGCGTGTGCTTCACGATCTGCAGAACCGTCGAACGGTGAACGATCATGAAGTTCAGGTCAACCGCGTTTTCCGCCTTGACGAAGCCGCCCGCCGTCTGACCGCTCGTCTTGCCGTCATACAGCGTGACTGCGGAATAGAACCGGGTCTGCGGTACCTTGATGACGCGCATATTATCGAATACCTCGAAATTGCGGTTGAGAACGGTATCGGTCATCGTTGCGAAACGCTTCACATAGTCGCTCTGCTTCACGGAAGTGTAATGCGTCGGCGTAATGAAGAGGAAACGGTCGTCCGCAGGAACTTCGTTTTCGTCCATTGCCGCACCGGCCGCGTCGATCGCCTTCACGGTATCGTTTGCCGCGGACAGCGTACCTTCCGCCGAACCGATTCCCGCCGCAGATGCATACTTTGCAAAGCGGTATGCGTCGATTTCCGGCGTGACCTTCGTGCGGATGAATTCACCGGACAGTGCGCCGAACGCCATATCAAGGGTTTCGTCGTTGTCCATGCGGTCGATGGAGAAACTTCTGCCGCGGTCCTTCGTCAGTTCAAGGGTTTCCCATGCACCGGTCGCATCGCCGTCCACAAAACCGTCGCTGCGGCTGTAGTTGCCGAGCCCCTGCACGGTCGTCTTGAAAATTTTGACCGCGTTCGCACCGGCATACTGTACCGCGTCGGGATTCACATCGAGGACAGAGGTCAGCGAGGATGCCTGGTATACCTCATCCAGCAGGGGCAGGTACTTCTTTGCAAGTTCAATGCTGTTTGCCATAGTTGATATCTCCTTTGTTTGTGATTATTTCAGCCCGAAATACGCGCGCGTCTTTGCATCGGCGGCGGTACCGGCGGACGGTGCGCCCGTCTGAGGCTGTTTCTGCCTGAGTTTTTCGTCGAGGGCGGCGTTCAGCTTTTTCTCGAACGTGCCCTTTGCATAGATTTCATAACCGCCGAGGAATTCCACGCGCTTTTTCACGGATTCCGCCGTTGCGGAAGTGAAGTCGAAATCTTCGAGGAATTCGGACGGGATGCCGCGTTCGGAAAGCAGCTTCGCGGTCTGCTGTTTCAGAGATTCCGCGTCACGGAACTGCTGTCCGCGCTTCTCCTCGGCTTCAAACTTCTGACGGTAATACTCCGCCTTTTCGTCGGCGGTCATGGTCTTCAGCTTTTCCGCCTCGGACACCTTGTCGTCGTTCAGCTTCTGCTGTTTCTGCTGATACGCCAGCACCGCCGCATTCGAAGCGTTCTCGACGTATGTGCGGAAATCAGCGTTCGTCTTCATGAGTTCCTCAAAGTTGAGCTGCGGCGGCTCCGTGGGTTCTGCGGGCGGTTCCGCGAAATACTGAAGACCGATACGATTCGTAAATTTCATAGAAAAATCCTCCTTGTATGATAATTATTTGATTCCCACCAGACGGCTCCGGCACGGGTGAGGCGGCGGATAGATCGGCGGGGCGTTCTTTCCGACTACCAGCTTGTCCACATCGAACTTCATGCCGTTCAGATCGCGGCACACGTCCGTCGTGGCATTGTCGAGAACGGCGATAAAGCGAACCTTACGGTATCCGAGCCGCTTCAGCTCGTCCGCACGCCGTACCCCGAGTTCGTACAGATACACCCGGTCGAGCAGCCCGAACAGACGGTTTGATTTCGACACCGCCAGCATATCCGACCGTGCTTTTTTCAGGATGTTCCGTGTGATCTCTGTCCCCATCGAGGGATTCTGCTCACGCAGGACGGTATCGGCAAGCTGCTTCATGTAGTACGCCGCGTTTGTGTCGAGCATTTCCGACAGACCGGCGTTGTACAGCGGAATCACGGCATCCCGGTCAAAGGAAAACGGTTTTCCGTCCGGATCGGCCGCCTGTACGGCTTTCCGCAGAGCAGCTTCATACCGTCTGCATATCCGGTTCTGGTACGCGGCGTAGATCATCAGAAACTCGCATAACAGCGCACTGCGGCGTTCCACGCGGCGGTGGGACAGCACATCCTTCGTGAACAGGTTCGTGTACCCCTTCGGACTGTTTTCTTCCCGGAAGCCCTGTACGCGGCTGTGAAGGACGTTGATTTCGTCAAACAGCAGTAAACCCGAACCAATATTCGTATACCGTACCGCCGCACGTTCCAGTTCGTCTGCCAGAGCCGCCTGCTGTGTGAGCATATACCGCAGAACGGCGTATTCAAACTTATCCGTCTCCCTCCAGAACCGGCTGACCTCCTCATGCTCCGTCATCGTCCGTCACCGCCTCCGCAGAACGCGCTTTCATCCGCTCATATTCCACAGCCTCCTGTTCCTCCAGCTTCTTCCGCTCGTCCGCCGGATCGACTTCCACCTGACTTTCCGCTACGCACGTTTCGTCTGCAAACAGGCCGCTGTTCTTCATCTTCACCGCGCGGTCGATGGACTTGTCTCGGTCGGTCGGCAGATTCCGCTGCATGACCACGTCAATGTCACGGAAATCGAACGCCGCCCCGCGCAGATTCAGCCGGTTCACGATGATCTCCCACAGACGCAGATACATCTTCCGGAACAGCCGATCCGCGCAGGAAGAATACTGGTCGAGTGCATAGAGCTTGTACCCGAGAGCGGAGGCGTTGTCCGCACTGGAGAAGGCTTCGTCGGTCATGTTCGGCACGCCGGTGAGCATTGTAATGTTCTCATGCCGCTGCTTCAGTACATCGAGCATCCCGCTGTAGTCCACGTCCTTCAGCAGCCAGCGGATATCCCCGTCCGGCCCGACTTCCAGAACCTTCGCCTTGTACAGTTTGGTTTCATACTCCGTCCGCTTGGGATTTGCCACTGTCTGACCATTTTCATCTACGGTATAGGCATCCTCCGGAATCGTGTACCCGACAAGGAGCAGCTTCGCATTGTCGTTGTACTGCGTCATGCTGGCGAGATTTGTGACCATCTGCTCATACGTCCCGATGCTCGACAGTGCCGGTTCGAAGATCGCAATCCCGTCCGGTTCTTCCGCCGCCGCACAGGGAACGTCACCCCAGTGAAGTTCTTCCTCCACGGTGCGCTTCCCGTTCTGCCAGCGGACGCGCTCGGTACCGGTGATAATTTCGAGGATTTCGCCGTTGGTATCCCCGTCTTCCGTCCAGACCCGCGCAACCGCAATCAGATTTGCCGGAACAGAGTAGTCGAAGATCGCCGCCGTCTGACGCGGATCAAAGCGGGTATAGACGATTTCGTTGTCCTCATTTTCGTAAGTATAGAGGTACGCCGCCGCAGTAGTGAGATAGTCGTGCATAAGGTCGCTGAACGTCGCGCCGTCGTCGTTGTACCTGCGGATTCGTTCGATCGTGTCCGTGAACGCCTTCGTGTACTTCTTTTTCCCGTTCACGCGATACGACGGTGCTTTTCCGGCAAGATACCCCTGCGCCATCTTCACGATGTAATACTCAAACGGCTCGATTTTCCCTGCGCCGTTCATGAGTTCATACGGCGTTTTCTTCCGGCAGTAACGTTCATACAGCTTCTGCCGGTGTACCAGTACCGGACGGATCAAAGAGAGGAGCCCCTCCGGATGCGCCGTACAGTACCGTGCAAGTATTTCTTTGGATAACTGTATCATCAGATTCCTCCCCCGCCGACCACGCGCACGCTGTTCTGGCGGATGATGTTGTTCAGCGCGTACCGGACAGCGTCAATGGTGTGGTTGTTTTTGTCCGGATACGCGGATATGTATTTGCCGTCCCTCGTCCTCTCGTATTCGTACAGGGTGAATTCCCGGTACGCTTCGGGTGTCCGGCGGCGGTCGATCACGATCTCGTTCAGATCCTGTAGCCATTTGATACCGTGATCCACGCTGTCCGGCCCCTTGACGGCGGGAAGAACTTTCAAGCCGAGCGTATTCAGCTCGGCAATAGATTTCGGTTCGGCACTGTCCGCGGAAATCAGACCGCTGCCCTTCGCACGGATCATCTCCGCCGCCGTACTGTTTTTGAGTTTCGGGCTGTAGATTTCATCGAGCAGGTACAGCCGTCCCCGCTTCCGGTCGAATGCCGTTTTGATCCATACAAACGGGTCAACGGCAAACCCGAAGTCAATGCCGTAATAGAAATAGCCGAGTGACCGGACTTCGTCGTCGGAAATCTCCCGCTCTGTGACATTCTCGAATACTGTTCCGCCGGTACCGGTCGCAACTCCGAGGTATTCATGCTCGTATGCGGTCGGATTCTGGAGCCGGAGAGCTTCCGCTTCTTCAAGGAACGTCTGCCCGAGCCATTCCGGCGGAGCTTCCAGATAGGTACTGTGGAAATTCAGCCGTCCCGGACGTTCGAGCAGCTTTTCGACGTTCACCCAGTTGTCCCTCGACTTCGGCGGGTTGAAGGAGTAGAACTGCCAGAACAATTCCCCGCCGCGCATGAGAGACTGATTGACGCTGCGGATTTCCTCCATGCCGCAGAATTCGTCCAGCTCCTCATACCAGCCGATTCCGAAGTACCCGCGCTTCAGCTTGATCGACTTGAGCGTTTTGTAGTCGTCCATCCCTCGGAACAGGATTTTCTGTCCGGTCGGCAGATACGTCATTTCCATCGGAGACACAGTCGTTTTCCACTCGTGCGCCGTACCGAGCGTATCGACCGCCCAGAGCATCTGTTCGTACACACTGGTACGAAGGGTGTTCGCCACTTTCCGGAAAACAATCGCGTTCACACCCGGATTCCGCATCATGAGAAGGGGGATTTCAAGCGAAATGAACGACGATTTCAGACTGCCGCGTCCACCATCGAGCATGAAGTGAGTGTAGGTATGATCGCGCACGGCACGGTGAACCGGGTGATAATTGGCGGAAAGGATTTGGGAAATTCGTACATCAGACATCGTCAATGATCCTCGTGGGTTCGGAAGTGCTGCCGTCGGAATCCGCCGCTGTCCGCCAGCCGAAGTTGACCTCCAGATTGAAACGTGCGCCGCGTTCGCCGTCCCGGTCGTAAAGCCGCATTTCGGCGTATTCCTCGATCCGGCTTCGCGCGCGTGTAAGCGTGTCATTGAATGCCGCGCTGCGACCCTTGTAATTGAGGATCGCCTGACGGCTTTTGAAGCCGAGGAAGAGAGCGAGACCGGTCACGGTGGGCGGTCGCGGCGGCTTGACGTAGCACGGAGTGCCGTATTTGTTGAAAATGGGTGTACCGTCGGAAGCGGTCGCGGGGACACCTTCGCAGGAAAGGAAGTATTCGTCAATCTTCGCCTGCATCTCGGCGGCAGTTTTGTATTTTGGCGTGTTGGACATGGAAAAGCCTTTCTGAAAAATTATCCGCAAATATTGACACGTAAGTTATTACGTGCTATAATAAGAATGTCAAGGGGGAACAACATATGAAAAGTTATTCTTCAAGGGAAGTTATCAAGATGCTCCTGAAGGACGGCTGGTATGAAGTATCCTGTGTCGGCGATCATCACCAATACAAACATCCTACGAAACCGGGGCGTGTGACCATCACCCATCCCCGGAAGGACATACCGATCGGCACCCTCAAGAACATCGAAAAACAATCAGGGTTACACTTTGAGTAACCCTCCCCCTTGTCTTTTTACTGGGAGGTTGTTATGAAAGATCAATATATCTATCCCGCTGTTTTTTCGTTCGCCGATGACGGAATTTCCATTGAATTTCCGGATCTGCCCGGCTGTTATCCCTGCGCCGATACCCTGGAGGAAGCGGTCAAAAATGCCAAAGAAGCTCTGGGACTGCATCTGTACGGAATGGAGGAAGACGGTGAAAAAATCCCGCAACCGTCAGATGTGCGGACACTTTCTCAGGAACCCGGCACGATCTGTATGCTGGTGGAAGTATATATGCCGCCTCTGCGCGACAAAATCCGTAACCGCTATGTGAAGAAAACGCTGTCCATTCCGTACTGGCTGAACGCCGAAGCGGAACGAAACGGAGTGAATTTTTCCGGTGTTCTGCAGGAAGCTCTGAAGAGTTATCTCGGAATCCGTCAGTAAACGGTGTTGACATTTTCTTTAAATAAGCATATAATAATGTCAGATGGAAAAAATGATTATCATTTTTGTAAGGACGGGGTTGCTTCGGCGATTTCAGTCCTATTTTTTTGCTTATTTTCAGCCGCGTGACAACAATTCCGCAATCTCACCGGCAGTCTGAAGCATGGTTTCTACCTGCTCACGTTTCTCCGCCGCTTCCCGTTCCACCCGTTCAACCGCCCGTGCGTGATACACCGCGTCCATCTCGATCCCGATATAATGCCGGAATGTCCGGACACACGCGGCTGCCGTCGTACCGGAGCCGCAGCAGCTGTCGAGGACGATGTCTCCCGGATCGGTGTACGTCCGGATGAGGTATTCACATAGCGCGACCGGCTTCTGCGTCGGATGCAGCCTTCCTTTGCCGCCCGGTACGTCCGACGGAAACTCCAGTACGTTCTTCGGATATCCGGTGTATCGCTGCTCATGTGGTTTTGACAGCGTACCGGATTTGTATACGCTGTCCGCAGTCTTCCGTTTTGCCCGACGGATCGGTTCGGTAAGTTCACGCAATCCCTGCGGATGATAGTTCGGCTGCCGCTTGTAGAACACGCAGATGTCTTCCACTCTCCGCATTGGCTGATACTTTGCGAATGTGAATCCCGTCGCATACGGTTTCAGCCAATACCAGCAGTACCGGAACCGGCGGAAGTTGCTCTCGATCAGCTTTGTTGTGAACGGCTGTGCGGCGAACAGGACAACCGCACCGTCCGGCTTGATAACACGTTCATATTCGCGCCACAGCGGTTCAAACGGAATGATGCTGTCCCACCGGCACGCGGTCGTACCGTACGGAAGATCGGTCAGGATCATGTCCACCGAGCCGGACGGGATGGAACGCATTTTTTCGAGACAGTCGCCGAGCGTGATGCGATCGAGCATCTATCCACTGCCTTTCATACAAACAACAACAGGACGAAAGCAATGACACCTTCGTCCTGTTTTCTTATTCCATTGTACCGCGGAAAAAGTAACAAAAGTAACAACTTTACGGATGCTGCTTCAGATACCGCCGGACAAGCATCTTCACGCTGCCGACCGTGTTCCCGCCGCCGATCCGGTACGCGACCGCCCGCCAGCTCAGACCGTCGATGAAACGCAGGATAAACGCCTGCCGGGTCAGACTATCGTCAATCGCCGTGATGTATGCTTCCAGACGGGCAATTTCCGCAGAACACCGTTTCATCCGCTCCGCAATCCGTCCGCATATCTCCGCTGTTTCGGCAGGGGTGTCCGGACGTTCCCTGACCAGTGCGGTCAGACGCCGACGATCCGCCGGAAGCTCCCGACGCAGGTACCGGAGCTGATTCAGTTCATGCAAGGTCATGGGATTCCTCCTTCCCATATTCATTCGTCCGCTGACGGTTCCCGCAGACCGTCCCATGCATCAGTACGCGGAGTATAGAATCGACTGGCGTGCCGGTTTTCGATCTTCCGCAGTTCTCCAAGCAGTCGTTCCAGACTTTTGACCGTTTCCTTATGCTGCGCGATCCACTCCACCACCGGACTAAGTATCTCCGCACGATCTTTCGCCGCACGCCGTGTCTGACGGATGGTCACGATCCGTTCCCCGATGTCCACTAGCTCGGCCGGTGACGGGTCTTTCAATTCGAGGAAGTGGAGTAAATCCTGTGTGGCGGCGTCACTGTCGGTCATTGTATTCAGTGCAGACACACATTCCCGCTCGGATTCACGCAGGAGTTCAAGGAAAGCGGCCAGAGATTCACTGGTCATCTTCTGCCTCCTTCTTATCCTTGTCCACGAACAGCGGATGCGTACCGTCCTGCAGCATCCGTTCGTCGTCGGACATCTCATACCCGCAGGACACCAACCACCGGTACAGCGCGTCGAGCTGATGGTTCTTCTGATGATGCGGGAATTCCTTCGAGTATCCGGTGTAGTATCCGAGCGTTTTCCGGTCGGTGAAGGCGTTGTACAGAAGTGCCGGAACCATTCTGACCGGATTCTCCGTGCATATCTTCATGAACTCCTCGACCTGTTCGTCCCGCGCTCCGCCGAGCCTGTACTCAAATCCCGCCGCGCGGAACACGTTATCCCGATGTTCCCCGTTCGACAGGTAGCAGAACATCCCCGCTGCCATCATTCCGGCGGCACCTTCGAGCATCTGATGTTCGTTCCGCGA
>JBGVOJ010000235.1:0-3870 GCA_045126415.1 Eubacteriales bacterium
AAGGAGAGAGTAACATGAAAACACAAGACATAACAAACTCTGGCATTGATCGAAATTTTCTTCGAGAATGTGAACGACAAGGTCTGATTTCGCCCAAAAGAAACGACAATGAATGGATCGTGAATAAAAACTATAAGCCAAGAGAGTACTCGCAAGAAGAAGTGGAGATAGTTTGGAATGCATATTTATGTCGAAAAATGGGGCTTTCCTATGCTCAAATTAAAGATTTGACGCAAGGAGAAGAAATCAGTGTTAGAAATTCGCTTAATGAATTAATCCGAAAATACGAACAGCAAATCGAAGAACTCCAAGCCTTGATTGAATTCATGAAATACGTTAAGGGCATTGGTTTTGTTCCCACACCTCCGGATAAATTGATGGGAAGTGTTAACTTTACAAATTATCTAACGGATTTTATCCAATACCTTGATGAGGATAAAAAGCTAAAGAAGGTTTTGGGGCTGATGGAATATATATCTGAGGTCGACGATCTTCAGAATCCTCAAGCAGAGGACCTTGATAAAATAGAAATACTATCCCAGGGTCTGATGTCGGAGATCAATGAAGAGGATAGCGATGCCTATTCATCTGCCATTTTGAAATTAAAAGATATGACACATTTGAGTCCTTCTTGCGATAAAGTTCAAAATATTATACAAGAAATCTTTTATTACCAAAAGAGACTGAACCATGATGAGAATTTAACGGCATGGGACTTTGCATTTGGATTCTTTTTTCTGCTTTCTTATGATTCAGATATGAGCGTCGCGTACAAAAAAATTCTCGGAGAAAAGGCAATTGATTTTTTCAGCAAAGCTTTATTGGAATTCCTTGTAATTCAAGAGCCTGACAAAATAAAGCGAACGCGAGAAACAACACTCAACGGAAACTAATAACCATAAAAGGAGGATAACAATGAGTAATCTTGGCGCATATCAATGGATCACGAGCACATCCAAAAAAGTCGGAGGTCCTGTTAATCTTCTCTTGTTGACGGGGGCCGCAGGAGCTGTGATCGGCAAATTAGGCGAGATAGGTTTGAAAAAAGGTGTGACAGCGATAAAATCACACCTAATATCCAAAAAGCGGTATGACGATCCTACTGAAAGAATTTATTCTGTCACATATAACGGCGAAAGTAACGAAGGGGTGAGTTTTGTTGTCGGTGATTATTATAGGATACTTGAAAGAGACAAAGATTCCGTGTTGATAGAAAAGATAGGTGATAACAATAATCCCTATTTCGTGTCAGTCGATTTTCTTAGAACAGTATCAAAATTTCAAGAATGAACAAGAGGTGAATACTATGCAGATGTGTCCTATTTGCGACAAGGTCTATGATGAATCGGAATACAGCCATTGTCCGTATTGTTCCGGTGAATTAGAAGACAAAAAGGGGGAGCGATTCTTCAAAAACTGTCCTAATTGCAGTGGCATTATGTATTGGGATGGTTCATGGGAATGTACGAATTGTGGAGAAGAGATCGACTCGGACGAAGACGATAACGACGGTATTATCGAAGGATAATTGCACCGCAGTAAACAAAGAAAAAGGCTCTGAGATTTGCTTCTCAGAGTCTTTTTAATCGGAGTGACAGGAATCGAACCTGCGCGATCTTGGTCCCAAACCAAGCGCCTTACCATTGGGCCACACCCCGACATAAATATTCAATTGTGGTCAAAACTGTGGTCAGCTTTCTTTTCTCACGTTCAACCTGCCCGAAAACGGGAGAAAAAACGAGAAAATCAGCGAAAACACGACCTTACCCGGGATCTGCGGCACAGCGGTGATTTGCTCCCAAATGTCGCGCGCTACCAACTGCGCTACACCCCGATTTTCTTGATATTTTACACCATCCCGGACGTTTTGTCAAGCCTTTCACAGAATTTACGCAGGCAGCAGAGTGAAAATCATTTTTGTGGAAAACCTGTACGGATTTTTCGTTCACGGGAAACGGTCACTTTCCAAACAATCCGCACATACTCCTGCCTTCCCGCATATCCTGTAAACGACAGCGTTCTATATATGGTAAGGAAGGAAAATAATATGCCAGACTGCATACTTGCAATGAGAACACGGACGGCGGCGGAAAAAGCACGGCGGACGGCTGCACTGGAAAAAATGGAGACAGAGGTGGTATCGGTAGATCCGTCGGTGACAAAACACGGATGTTCGGTCGGACTGCGGCTGAACTGTGCGGATGTGGACGATGTGATACGACTTCTCGACCGGAAGGGGATCGTTTACGGGGATGTGATCGGGAGGAGCGGACGATGAAAAGAGGAAGAAAAAGGCTCGTCTGCCTTGACAATGCCGCCACAACCTTTCCGAAACCGGAACCGGTGATCCGTGCAGTAACGGATGCCCTGCGGAATACGGGGGGGAATCCGGGGCGGGGTTCCCACCGGCTTTCCACAGCTGCTGCGGAACTGGTGTATGACTGCCGTACCGCCGCTGCAGAGTTTTTCGGCGGTACTCCCGAAAATGTCGTATTTACGGAAAACGCCACCCATGCATTGAACTGCGCAGTCAAGGGGCTTGCCGAACCGGGATGCCATATCCTGATCGACAATTATGCACACAATGCCGTATATCGTCCCGTCGCGGCGCTTTCGGAGGCCGGAACTGCGGAATTTGACATTTATGACGCTTCCGGAAAGGATGATGAAGTCCTCGAAAATATCCGCCGGAAGCTCCGCCCGGAAAGCAGAATCGTCATTGCCACGCATCAGTCCAACATCTGCTCCCATGTTCTTCCTGTGGAAAAAATCGGGAAACTGTGTGCGCAGTACGGCTTGCACTTCATCGTGGATGCCTCCCAGAGTGCCGGACATCTCCCGCTCGATCTCGCACAGATGCACATCACCGCGCTCTGCCTGCCCGGTCACAAAGGACTGTTTGGACCGATGGGTGTGGGAATGCTCCTCACCGCGCCGGATGTCCGTTTCAATACCCTTCTCGAAGGCGGTGCCGGGATCAACTCCCTTGACGCGGCAATGCCCGAGGAACTGCCGGAACGTCTGGAAGCCGGTACCCTGCCCTTACCCGCCATCGCCGGTCTCCTTGCGGGAATCCGGTATGTCCGACGTATCGGTACGGAAGAAATACACCTCCATGAATGTACGCTCACCGCCGAACTCACCCGTCTGCTGAACGATATGCCCGGCGTGACAGTGTACGGCGAAAGCATCGGTCCGGTCGTCAGCTTCAATATCGACGGTTTCTCACCCGCCGAGGTCGGCGCACATCTTGCCTCCCGCGGCATCTGCGTCCGTACGGGCTATCACTGCGCCCCTCTCGCCCACCGGACGGTCGGCAGCTTTGAGAACGGCTCGGTACGCGCCGGATTCTCGTGGTTCAATCGTATGTCGGACGTTCATGCTCTTGCAGACGCACTGGATGATCTGCGGCGGAAATCCAGGGAAACTTAAAAAGTTTCCCTGATTTTTATAAAATTCTCTTGCAAAGGTGGGAATCCCGTGGTATAATGTAAAGTAGAAGAATATCGAAACGCCATGATGAAGAGTGCAGGACTGGTACGCCGCATCCAGAGAGCGAAAACCGGAAGGCTGAGAGTTTTCGCCGCGCCGTCGTCTTACTTTTCACTTCATCGCAGAACGTCTTCCGTTCTGCAGCGGATCGGGTGAACCCAAAGTAGCCCGATACGTCCCGGACACGTTATCGTCCGCGGAAGGATTCGCAGAATTCCTGACGGAATCCCGCAAATCCTTCGAGAGCCGTGTTTTTTTGCACGGAATCCGGGTGGTACCGCGGCAGTTGTCGTCCCTTTTGTCTACCGACAGAGGGATTTTTTTATTGTCACGCACCCCATCCCCATCTGAAATGCAAGAAAGGATCCATACACAACA
>JBGVOJ010000236.1:0-3318 GCA_045126415.1 Eubacteriales bacterium
TTCCAAAGCTCTCGTTGAGGCAATGACTGCAGCGGATATTGACCTTGTGGTTCTGGCCGGATTCTTGACCATTTTCGACGAACAGGTATACGAAGCTTTCCCGAACCGGATTCTGAACGTACACCCTGCCCTGATCCCCTCGTTCTGCGGAAAGGGTTTTTACGGACTTCATGTCCATGAAGCCGCACTTGAGAAAGGCGTCAAGGTTTCGGGGGCAACCGTACATATCGTGATTCCCGAATGCGATGCGGGTCCGATCGTTCTTCAGAAGGCAGTGGAAGTAAAACAGGATGACACTCCCGAAACACTTCAGAAAAGAATCATGGAAGAGGCAGAGTGGAAAATCCTCCCCGAAGCTGTTCGGCTGTTCTGCGACGGAAAGATCACCGTTATAGATAATAAAGTGTATATACAAGGAGAATAAAAGTTATGAAAATTTCTGCAATTCCGAAAGAACTGAATTCTCTCGCTTATCATGGCAGAGGGATCATCATCGGTAAGAGCGCAGACGGCAAAAAAGCAATTACCGCTTACTTTATCATGGGCAGAAGCGAAAACAGCCGCAACCGTGTCTTCGTTCCCGAAGGAGACGCTATGCGCACCAAGGCGTTCGATGAATCCAAGATGACCGACCCGCATCTCATCATTTATTATCCTGTAAGAGTTCTGGGCAACAAGACCATCGTGACCAACGGTGATCAGACCGATACTATTTACGATCTGATGGACAAGCAGATGACGTTCGAACAGGCTCTCCGTACCCGTGAATTTGAAGATGACAAGCCGAACTTCACCCCCCGTATTTCCGGTATCATCCACCGTGAAAACGGCGAAATGAACTTCGCAATGTCCATCCTCAAGAGTGCTGAAGGCGATGACAGTTCCTGTGAACGCTTTACCTATGCGTACTCCAACCCCATCGCAGGTAAGGCAAAGTTCATCCACACCTATAATGGCGACGGAAATCCGCTTCCCTCCTTTGAAGGCGAACCGAAGACGCTGGAACTTCCCGACGTGGATATTGACACGCTGACCAACCTGATTTGGATCAATCTCAACGTAGACAACAAGGTATCTCTGTTTGTAAGATATATTGATATTGCCACCGGCGAAACCGAAACCAGAATCGTTAACAAGAATGTATGAAAATCGACATTCTGAGAAAAGCGGATGTCGAATCCGTTTTGCCGAAACTGTTTGAAATTCTCCACTCCAATATGAGCCGTATCGCACCGACCGGAAATTCATACGAAGAGGATTTTTCGATGTGGATATCCTGTATTAAGCCAGCTCTTGAAAAGGAGCCGCGGCAGATTCTGCTGCTCCGTGACAAGGAACAGCTTGCCGGATATTTTCAGTATTACGTTAACAATGGTATCTTCATGATGGAAGATATCCAGTTCAGAGATCCATACAAAGGAACCGGTATTTTCGCAGAACTGTACCGTTATCTTGTAAAAGTGATCCCGGAAGATACCATATTTGTTGAGGCGTATGCCAATAAAAGAAACGAAAAATCCATCGCGGTTCTTACCCATCTCGGACTTGAGATCATCGGTGAGAACAAAAACGGAATCAGTTTTCACTTCCGGGGCAGATATGAAAATCTTGTCCGCCGATACGGAAACACGAATTAATAACGAAAGGGATTTAGATAAATGAAAGAATTTGAACTGAAATATGGCTGTAACCCCAACCAGAAGCCTTCCAGAATCTTCATGAAGGACGGCAGCGAACTCCCGATTACTGTTCTCAACGGTCGCCCCGGCTATATCAACTTCCTCGACGCATTCAACTCCTTCCAGCTTGTCAAGGAACTGAAGGAAGCTCTCGGTCTGCCCGCAGCTACTTCCTTCAAGCACGTTTCCCCCACCTCTGCGGCAGTCGGTCTTCCCCTCAGCGAATCCCTCAAGAAAGCCTGTTTCGTGGAAGATATCGAAGGTCTGGACGAATCTCCTCTTGCATGTGCATATGTCCGTGCGCGCGGTACCGACCGTCTCTGTTCTTTCGGGGACTGGGTTGCTCTGTCCGATGTCTGTGACGTAACTACCGCAAAGCTTCTCGCACGTGAAGTATCCGACGGTATCATCGCTCCCGGTTACGAACCTGAAGCACTGGAAATCCTCAAGAGCAAGCGCAAGGGTGCTTACAACATTGTGGAAATCGACCCTGAATACAAGCCCGCTCCCATCGAAAACAAGGACGTTTTCGGCATCACTTTTGAACAGGGCAGAAATGAATTCAAGATCGGTAATCACCTTCTTGAAAATATTGTTACTGAAAACAAGGATCTTCCCGAATCCGCAAAGCGTGACCTGATCGTTGCTCTGATTACTCTCAAGTACACTCAGTCCAACTCCGTATGTTATGCCATCGACGGTCAGGCGATTGGTGTTGGTGCAGGTCAGCAGTCCAGAATCCATTGCACCAGACTTGCAGGTACCAAGGCTGATACATGGCTTCTCCGTCAGCATCCCAAGACCCTTGCTCTCCCCTTCCTTCCCGCGATGGGTCGTCCCGAACGTGACAACGTCATTGACGGCTACATCAACGGCAACGAAGAAGACGTTTGTGCAGACGGTATCTGGCAGGGTTACTTCACCGAACAGCCCGTACCGCTCACTGCAGAAGAAAAGCGTGAATGGCTCGACAGCTTCGACAATCTCGCACTGGCATCTGACGCATTCTTCCCGTTTGCCGACAATATCAAGCGTGCATTCGCTTCTGGTGTAAAGTATGTTGCTGAACCCGGCGGATCGATCCGTGACGATCTGGTCATCGCTGAGTGTGACAAGAACGACATGGTTATGGCGTTTACCGGTATGCGTCTGTTCCACCATTAATTTGCAGGAGAGTTTTGGCATGAATATTATCGTAATCGGCTCCGGCGGACGTGAACACGCGATCATCAAGAAGCTTGTACAGTCCCCGGCAGTTGACAAAATCTATGCTCTTCCCGGAAACGGCGGTATGACCGAAGCGGAATGTGTGGACGTTGGAGCAAAGGATATCCCGGCGATCGTTGAATTTGCAAAGACGCATGACATCGGCTTTGCCGTTGTTGCTCCGGATGATCCGCTCGTTCTCGGATGTGTGGACGCCCTCGAGAAAATCGGTATTCCCTGCTTTGGTCCGAGCGCTGCTGCCGCTCAGATCGAAGGAAGTAAGGTTTTCTCCAAGAACCTCATGAAAAAGTACGGCATTCCGACCGCAGCATACGAAGTTTTCGAGTCTGTGGACGATGCCCGTGAATATATCAAGAACTGCGATCTTCCGATCGTTATCAAGGCAGATGGTCTTGCGCTCGGTAAAGGCGTT
>JBGVOJ010000237.1:0-2796 GCA_045126415.1 Eubacteriales bacterium
TCACCGAGGTATTCCTTCAGTTCATCCTGTGCCTGCTTCCATTCGCGGAGAATATAAGCAAGAGTTTTCGGGAGCCAGACCTGACGGATACTAGATTCGGTCTTCGGTTTTTTCAGTACAACACGGGTACTGGTGTTGGGAAACAGCGAAGGGAAGACGTGAATAACACTTGCATTTCCAAGTGCCTCCAGTGAATGTTTGGATGCCCGTTCCAGTTCCTTATCAATGAAGACGTAGGCATTGTCGTTTGCAATTTCTTCCTCACTGATATGAACATTGTCCCATGTCAGACCAAGAACTTCACCGATTCGCAGAGAACAGGCAAACGACAGGTTCATGGCAATGTAGAGTCTGCTGTCTTCGCATTCATTCAAAGCCTTCATGATCGTTTCCGCGTCCCAGATATCACGCTTTTTGTAGGTGGTTTTGGGAATCAGTGTGTTCTCAAAAGGATTTTTGCTGATGAGTTCCCAGCGGACAGCCTGTCCGAAAGCACAGCGGAGAAGTTTGATGATTTTTTCGATGGTCTTGTCCGTAACAAAATGCCCGTCTTCATTTTTTCGCATCCCGCGGGCAACAGCGGGAGTTTTTTGTAATGTCTGGACGAAGTTATCTGTTGTGCGGGTTGTAATACTCTGGATTTTCAGATCTCCGATCAACGGATTGATGTAATTCTCGATCAGCCCCGTACAGCCGTCGTACATAGAGACACTCCATTTCTGTTCGCCGTACATGGTCACAAAATCATACAGGAACTCCCGGACGGTCTGATCGGACGGCGGAATAAACGTTCCTTTGTTGATTTCGTTTTCAACCTCAGCTTTCCGTTTGAGGGCATCCTGATAATTTCGGATGGTTTCCCACTTCTGTTTGGTTTCACCGTTTTCGTCGGTATAGTAATACACCAGGGAATAGGTTTTTTTTCGTTTGATAAGAGATGCCATGACAATACTCCTTCATATAAAATGTGTTAAAACTCCTGGCGATCTAACCATTCATCGAAGGATTGTTTGGAGATGCGGATTGCAGAACCAATGCGGACAATCTTGAAATGTCCTTCTTTCACAAGGGCATATGCCGTCGTCCGTCCGATGTTCAGAATCTTAGCAATTTCATCTACGGTATAGGTACGTTTGGTTTCTGCGGGTTTACACTGTGTGGAACTGTTCATATATAACCTCCTTTGGGCACACAGCGCTGTGATACATCTGCTTATGTATATTATAGCACTGTGTGCACTTCATGTCTACAGATACCGTTTCGGTATCCCAGTTCCTTTATTCATATATACGTTGCGCATAAGTGAATTGCACCGGACAAAGAATCATTTCCGATTATTATACAGTACCGGACAGTACGAGACGTACTATATGTTAGCGGTTGTACTTTATGGAATAACATCTTTTGCCGTGCAATAGTATTGTTTGTTAAGAATTTACCTCCTCTGTTAAACAAAATAACCGGCAGGTCTGCAAATCTGTCGGTTTTTTGAAAAATTTTCTGATATAAAAATCTGCTGTCGGAACATTGTGAAAATACCGGTATTCTTGTGCAAAAAACGCGTTAACTGCGTATATATCATCAAACAGGAAAAGAGATACCAATTATGCTTATCTCAGTCGACCATGGCAACAAACAGATCAAGACGCCTTGCCATACCTTCACATCCGGTTTATACGAAAGCAGCAGCCGTCCGGCATTCGGAGATGATATCCTTTACTACAAAGGAAAATACTACGCACTTTCCGAAGAACGTATCCCCTATATGAGGGATAAGACATCCACCGAGCAGTTTTTCATTCTCACACTGTACGGTATTGCAAAGGAAATCGACACAGCAGGGAAATACGAAGATGATCTCATCGAGGTTAAACTGAATGTGGGATTACCGCCCTCTCACTATTCCGGACTGTACGAAAAATATGAGTCGTACTTCAGGAAACCGGATATTATTGATTTTGACTACCGGAACAGACCTTACTCCATTTATATTTCGGAAGTCAACGCCTATCCGCAGGCGTATGCAGCAGCCATGACTGTGTTCAGTCTGATCCGAGAACAGCCGAAAACGCTGGTGCTGGACATCGGCGGATTCACAGCAGACTATCTCATGCTGAAACATGGTCAGCCGGATCTTTCGATCTGTGATTCGCTGGAAAACGGCGTAATCATTCTGTACACCAGCATCCGATCCAAGGTGAATGCGGATTTCGACATCCTGCTGGATGAATCGGATATCGATTCCATCCTCATGCATGAAGCACATGGATTCCCAAGCGATATTGTAACAATGATAAACTGTATGGCGGAAAACTTTGTAGAACAGCTTTTCGGCAGACTTCGTGAGAGAATGATCGACCTGCGGGTGGGCAAGACCATCTTCATAGGCGGCGGCTCCATTCTGCTCCGGAAATATATTGAATCATCCCGGAAGCTCGCCGGTGCCATCATCATCGAAGATATTGCTGCCAATGCCAAGGACTATGACACTCTGTACTGTGCCAGCCATCGGAGGTGATCGGTGTGGCAAAGGAGCATGAATACCGTTTCAGTATCACCTTGAACAGAAATGATCCTCTGCACCGTACCGCAATCAATGCGCTGAACGCTCAGGGACGCCGTAAATCGCAGTTTATTGTGAATGCAATCACTAACTAACGTGAGTTCGATGAAATAAAAAGGTAAAAAAGAAGGGAAAACTCAGCAAAATCTGATAAAATGATAATAACCACAAAACCATCAATCAGAAAAAGGAGTTTTCCCATGGCAGAACAACTGATCGCAATCTTCTGTGAC
>JBGVOJ010000238.1:0-1374 GCA_045126415.1 Eubacteriales bacterium
TCTCCACATTTAATTCCGACCTGAACCGGTTCGCTGACTGGCTGTACGCTAACAACTGCCTCGATGTCTGCATGGAATCTACCGGAAAGTATTGGGTTCCGGTGTTCAACATTCTGGAACAGCGAGGTCTGCGTGTTGTCATTGCCAACCCCAAATGGGTGAGTGCCGTAAAAGGCGAAAAGGATGATACCAAAGATTCCAAATGGATCGGTGAACTTTTCCGTATCGGTATCGTGAAGAGCAGCTTTATCCCCGATAAGGATACCCGTGTTCTTCGGGAGCTGACCCGGTACCGTTACAAGCTGACCTGTATGAAAAGCAGCGAAAAGAACCGTTTTCAGAATGCTTTCACCGTATGCAATGTGGCTCTCGACTCCGTTGTGTCCGATATGTTCGGAAAATCCGCAACCGCCATCACGGATTACCTGACATCCGACGAAGTCTTTGATCCTGCACATTGCGTGTCGCTTTTACATCACTCATTGAAGAAAAAAGCGGATGCTGTGATAGAATCCATTGAGGGATATTCCATCACAAATGAACAGAAAGAGCGTATCGGCATTGTGCGTGACCATCTTTCGTACATCCAGAATTTAATTGAACGAACGGATTCCTGTATTGCCCGTATGGTTGAGAAACACGAAAGTGCCATCACACTTTTGTGCACCATTCCGGGTATCGACAGAAATTCTGCAATCACCATCATTTCTGAGATTGGCACCGATATGAATCAATTCGGTTCCTCCAAGCGTCTCTGCCGTTGGGCGGGACTTACTCCCGGCAATAACGAATCGGCGGGAAAGAAGAAATCTGTCCGTATTTCACGTGCGGGAGTATATCTCAAACCTGCGCTCGTGCAAGTCGCACATGCAGCCGTGAAGGACAAGAAATCTCCGTATTACCGTCTGAAATATGAGAAGCTCGTGAAGCGCAGGGGAAAGAAACGTTCTATCATTGCCATTGCCAGAATGATTCTGACAGCGGTGTTTGCTTTGCTGACTACCGGTGAAGTCTGGAATCCTGTGGATCTTTTCAAGATTGATATGCCGGATTCTATCAAAGATAAGCAGCTTGCCAAGGCTATTTCTCAGGCGACCAGATTCCTTGTAAAGCAGGGGCTTGTGGTAAGTTAGCGTCCCGTTCTATAATCCTTTTCAGCTCTGAAAAATTTTGTTTTTACAGGGCTTTGTTTGTTATGCCTTGTAGGGGCTTTCACTGTGGATATATCTTTTCACACTAGTTCTCCTTGACAGAATATTACAGAATTCTCTGCAAAAAAAGTATATCATATTGTTTTATCAAATTCAATGTTCTGCTTGCATATTTCTTTTGAATTTTTCCTGAACATTTCCGCGGCAAAACAAGCATCCCCGG
>JBGVOJ010000239.1:0-1222 GCA_045126415.1 Eubacteriales bacterium
CGATTCACGTGGAAATCCGGACAAATCGGGAGACAAAAGCCTATACCGGACGGGAAACGGTAAAAAAAAGCATAAAATTTTTCAAAAAAACAATAAATCTTTTCATAAACGGTGGAACTTTGTACACGAATTATGATAAAATATATACGATAGAACAGTTATGCCCACTCGGACTGTGCGAACTCCCGGTCTGGTATGAAACGACAATCTGCCGTGAATACGAAACCGTAAGTCGGGATATCTCCGCCGAGGATGCTGCGGAGGAGGCACTCATCTCGCTTACGGAACAAATCAGAACGGCAACGCAGGACGCGGAATTGCTGTCCAAAAGCATCGATGCCGGTTTCACGGACGGCATATATCACATCCGCTGTCTGCTGTACCTGCGCCGCGATATCGGCCGGACGGAAGAATTTTCGGTATCGGACGCCTGTGTCCCCGATGCCGGAGAAAATCCGCAGAACCATTCCCGATGAATCACAGAATCATAACGGAGTAAACAGAATTTATGTTTCAGAAGAAAATCACGACATCCTCATCCGATGTAACTTCCCGCATTTTCGGGAGCTACGACAAAAATATCTCGCGTCTCGAGAGTGAATTCTCGGTCCGCATCTATAATATTCAGAACGAAGCCACCGACGGCGACACCATCGTGACTGAAGGCGAATCCGCGGAAAATGTCACCATGGCGGCGGACGTTCTTTCCTATCTCAAACGGATCGTTTCCTTCGGCGAAGAACCGACCGACCAGAGCGTCGATTATGTCATCGGCATGGTGAAGGAAGGACGGCTCGCGGAACTTGCGGAATTTGACGACAACAGCTTTTTCGTCACCGCAAAGGGAAAGCCGATCAAGTCCAAGACTGTCGGTCAGAAGAAATACATTGAAGCGATCCAGAAGAACACCGTCATCCTCGGCGTCGGTCCTGCCGGAACGGGGAAGACCTACCTCGCCGTCGCGTCGGCGGTCAAGGCTCTGCGTGCCCATGAAGTCAGCCGCATTATCCTGACCCGTCCGGCCGTCGAAGCGGGTGAACGTCTGGGTTTCCTTCCGGGCGATTTGCAGAGTAAGATCGACCCTTACCTCCGTCCGCTGTACGACGCGCTGTACGAAATGCTCGGCCCGGAATCCTGCGCCCGCATGATCGAAAAGATGACCATCGAAATCGCGCCGCTCGCCTATATGCGCGGACGTACCCTCGATGATTCCTTCATTATC
>JBGVOJ010000240.1:0-2744 GCA_045126415.1 Eubacteriales bacterium
TTTTCTAGAAAAGTTACTTCCCCGGCAAAATCTATTTTAGAAAATCGGAACTACTGCGCCGGCGTAGGTGTCGGTGATGTAGGTGCGGATGGCGTCACTGTGGAGGATTTCGACGAGGGCCTTGACTTTGTCGAGGTTTTCGTTGCCTTCCTTGACGACGAGGACGTTTGCGTAGGTCTGGGCTGCTTCGGAGGCTGCGTCTTCGACGGCGAGGGCATCGGCTACCTTGAGGCCGGAGCTGATGGCGTAGTTGCCGTTGATGACGGCGAACGCTACTTCATCGAGGACAGTCGGCAGGAGTGCCGCTTCCATTTCGCGGATGTCGAGGTTCTTCGGGTTGTCGACGATGTCGTTCTTGGTGGCGGTCAGGCCTGCGCCTTCCGCGAGGGTGATGAGACCGTTTGCTTCGAGAAGGAGGAGTGCGCGCGCTTCGTTGGTTGCGTCGTTCGGAACGGCTACAACTGCGCCGTCGGCGAGGTCAGCGAGAGATGCGCAGGTGCCTGCATAGATGCCGTAGGGTTCGTAGTGAACCTTGGCAACGGTTGCGAGCTTGGTGCCCTTTTCCGCGTTGAACTGATCGAGGTAGGGCTGATGCTGGAAGTAGTTCGCGTCAACGTCACCGTCGTCGGTCGCTACGTTCGGGGTGACATAGTCGTCCATAACGCGGATGTCAAGGGTGTAACCCTTTTCCGCCATCGCGGACTTGCACTGTTCGAGGATTTCGGCGTGCGGAGCGGAGCTTGCCGCTACGGTGATGGTCTTGTCGTCGGAGCCGCCGCAGGATACGAGCGCGGTCAGGCAGAGAATCCCGACGATGACGAGAGAGATGATCTTTTTCATGCTGTTTTTCTCCTTTGAAATATAGAATATTGAGAGTTTTTATTATTGACTTCCGCAAAATTTTCGGAAGGGAATAATCTTATTTTCCGCGAATTCTCTTGTCGGACTTCTTCGCGATATAGTTCAGTGTTTCCTGCATGATCTGCACGAGGACGATCAGCAGGATCGACGAAATGTACATGATGTCCGATTCGAACCGGTACAGACCGTACTGGATCGCCATCTGTCCGAGACCGCCGCCCGCGATGAGGTAGGTCATCGGGGTGTAACCGAGGATGGTCGTGATCGCGATCGCGCTGCCGACGATGAGGGACGGCTTCGCTTCGGGAAGCAGCACTTTCATGATGATCTGGAAATTGTTCGATCCCATCGACTGCGCCGCTTCGATCACGCCGCGGTCCACTTCGCGGAAGGAGGATTCAATCATCCGCGCCACGAACGGTGCTGCTGCAATAACAAGGTACACAATGAACGCGTTGTCGCCGATTTTCGAACCGGTCAGCAGCTTTGCCACCGGCTGAGTCATGACAAGCAGAATAATGAACGGAACCGAGCGGATGATATTCACGATCGTCCCGACGATGCCGTTGACCGTTCCGTTCGGAAAAATGCTGTCCTTCGACGTACCGTAAAGCAGAACGCCGAGCGGAATTCCGAGAATGTACGCAAGAAGGGTGCTCAGAAACGTGACCTTGATCGTGACAAGGATCGCTTCGCCGTACGTCGCGAGCATCCCGTCTCCGAAAAGACTGTTCAGAAATTCCATTACGCGTCCACCTCCTCAAATTTTATGTTCCGGCTGTCCAGATAATTCCGGATGCGCACGCAGGACGCTTCGTCGCCCGGAAGCTGCAGGAGCATCTGCCCGTACGCCTTTCCGCCAATATCCTTCGTATCCGCGCCGAGAATGTTCACGGCTGTGTGACATTCGAGCGCGAGGTTGGCAATCACCGGTTCGGACGACGCCTGACCGTCAAAGACAAGACGCAGGATCGGACCGCCGCTCACTTCCGCGACCGCCGCACTCTTGGGCAGAATCAGTTCGCGTGCAATCTGTGACTGGGGAGCGAGGAAAATTTCGCGCACCGGGCCGGTTTCGGCGACGGTACCGTGGTCGAGAACGGCAACTTTCGTGCAGATCTGTTCGACAACCTTCATTTCGTGCGTGATGACGATGATCGTCACGCCCATCGTTTCGTTGATATTTTTGAGAAGATCGAGAATCGAGCGGGTCGTGTTCGGGTCGAGCGCACTTGTCGCTTCGTCGCACAGCAGTACCTCCGGATCCGTGGCAAGCGCACGTGCGATCGCGACACGCTGCTTCTGACCGCCGGACAGCTGCGCGGGATAGGAGTTCATGCGGTCTTCGAGTCCGACGACGGCGAGAAGTTCACGTGCCTTTTTCTCCGCGTCCTTTTTCGGAACGCCCGCGATTTCCAACGGATAGCAGACATTTTTCAGTGCCGTCCGCTGGGAGAGAAGGTTGAAGCTCTGGAAAATCATGGAGATTTTGCGCCGGGTTTCGAGAAGTTCCTTTTTGGTGAGAGACGCGAGAGAGGTACCCTTGAACTTCACTTCGCCGGAGGTCGGGACTTCGAGAAAATTGATACAGCGCACAAGGGTGGATTTTCCGGCACCGGACAGACCGATAATACCGAAAATATCGCCCTTTTCAATGGTCAGCGAGACGTTCCGGACGGCTTCGACTTCGGCATGGTCGGTCTGGAAGGTCTTCGATACATTACATAATTCGATCAAAACGGAGAGACTCCTTTCGGGAAAACAAAAACAGTCCGCGAACGACGCGCAGAGGCGGTGTCCCGGACTTTCCGTATTTATTATGGATGGTTTGTGAGGAATCATTGAACGGCAACAGACAAAACACCCGACGGAAACATCCGGGC
>JBGVOJ010000241.1:0-4288 GCA_045126415.1 Eubacteriales bacterium
GCGTGGAAGAGACGCTTTTCCGGCTGAAAACGGACGGATACCGACTGTTTGTCGTGAGCAACTGTCAGGCGGGATATATCGAAGCCTTTCTGCGGGCGCACGGACTCGGAGATCTGTTCGAGGATATCGAATGTTCCGGCAATACGGGGCTGTGCAAGGCGGAAAATATCCGTTTGATTGCCGAGCGGAACGGGCTGACGTCACCGGTGTTTGTCGGGGATACGATCAGTGACGGTTCGGCGGCGCGGACGGCGGGAATCCCGTTCGTCTACGCAAAATACGGGTTCGGCGAACTCTGCGGAAGAGGACGCACGGACGATTATGACATGGAAATTCACACGTTCCGCGAAGTGGCGGACGTGATCAGATAAAGGAGCGATCTATCATGCAGAGATGCAATTTTCATACCCATACCAAATATTCCGACGGGACGGACACCCCGCAGGAAATGATCGAAGCGGCCATCGGCTTCGGCTTCAAGGCACTCGGTTTTTCGGACCACAGCTACACGCATCAGCGCGAGGACTATCCGATGTCCATTGAAGGACAGAAGCAGTATCGCCGGGAAATCCGCGAGCTTGCCGACCGTTACGCCGGTCAGATCCGTGTGTACTGCGGCATCGAGCAGGACGCGGAATCGAGCCTGCCCGGAAACGATTACGACTACATTCTGTCGTCCGTACATGAGTTGATATACCACGGCGAATTCTATCCGCTCGACTCCAGTGAGGCTCTGCACCGCAAGGCGGTGGAAACGCTTTACGGCGGGAATTATCTCGAACTCGCGAAGCGGTATTTCTATCTTCTGACCGAGCATGTGATCAAGCAGAAGACCGATATTGTCGGACATTTCGATCTGATTACCAAGTACAGCCTCGCGCCGGAGGATCATCCGGAATATATCGACGCGGCTCTGGAAGCTATTCGTGAAATCGTGAAGCACTGCAATCTGTTCGAACTGAACACGGGTGCGATTGCGAGAGGGCTGCGGACGGTTCCGTATCCGGCATCGTTTATGGTGGATGAAATCAAGCGGCTCGGCGGGCGGTTTATCATCAATTCCGACTGCCACTACCGTGCGAAGCTGACCTGCTGGTTCGACGAAGGGGAAAAGTTCCTCGCGGCACACGGATTTGTGAAGGACGAACACGCGGATCTGAACGATATCGTGAAGGATATCGAGATTTGGAGATAACATCATGACAAATTACGAAGCATTACCGAAAAATATTTACTCCGGCGAATACGCGGCGGGACATTGCCAGGGTATCGCTGTGGATACGGAAAAGGGATATGTTTATTATTCTTTCACGACCATGCTTGTGAAGACCGACCTCATGGGGAACTTCATCGGTTCCGCGGTCGGACTGTGCGGACATCTCGGCTGTATTTCGTTCAATAAAGCGGACGGGAAGGTTTACGGTTCGCTCGAATACAAGAACGACGGCATCGGCAAGGGTATTATCAACATGCTCGGCGGTGGGATTGTGATCCCGAACGCGTTCTATATCGCGATTTTTGACGTGGATAAGATCGACCGCGCGGATATGGAGTCGGCGGAAGTGATGAAGTGCGCGTTCCTGAAGGAAGTCACGGACAACTACGAGGACGAAGTGACCCTTGCGGACGGACGTGTTGTGAAGCACGTTCTCGGATGCAGCGGCATTGACGGCTGTGCGATCGGGCCGGATTTCGGGGATATCGGCGGGGAACATCATCTGTTTGTGGCGTACGGTGTTTATCTGGATCAGAGCCGTGACGACAACGACTATCAGGTGATTCTGAAATACGATCTTGACGAGCTGAACCGTACGGCGGACGTGCTGCGTCAGGACAATATGCATCAGAGCGGGCCGGCAGCTCCGGAAGCGAAGTATTATGTTTACACCGGCAACACCAACTACGGCGTGCAGAATCTCGAATACGATGCGGCGTCGAACAAGTATTACATGGCGGTATACCGTGGGAACAAGCCGCAGTTCAGAAATCCGCCGATGTTTGCAGCGGATGCGTCTGTTGCTCCGGTGAAGGAAGTGCTGAAGGGTGTGTATCCCGAAACGGTCGGGGATGTGCTGACGCTCGATGCGCACGGCATGGACGGGCTGGATTTCGGCTACGGTTCGACGGGGATTGCGTCCATCGGGGAAGGGTATTTTTACGTTTCCCATGAGGGACATCGGGAAAAGATGCAGTATACCAACGTGAAGCTGTACAAGCTGGTGAACGGCGAGTTTGAACTCGCGTAAATTTAAGGAAAACGGGAACTTTTGCGGTGCGGATGACGTCTAACGGGCAGAGATTATCATGAACGGAGGTTGCTATGAAGTACGCGAAAGTTTTCGGGATTCTCCTTTCGGTGGGGATGCTGCTTGTGTCCTGTGGGAAAATGCAGGTCAGCTCTGCAGTTTCGCAGAATGTGAACGAATGGGGAAACAGACAGCTGGTTCCTGTTGACACGGACGCTTGTACTGAGGGCGAAGTGACTCTTGAGAATCCTCATTGGACGGAAGAACGTCTGTGTGTGACGGCGGTAAACAACGGTTCACGTGAGCTGCGCATCAATGTTGAGGAAGAAGTGCATGTGAAGCTCGAGGGTGAGTGGTATAAGGTGCCGTATCTGCCGGGAACGGTTCTCGGTGATACGATTGTGCCGCTCTCTCCGGGAAAGAAGGAGCCGGTGTACTGTTATCTGGACGATGATTACGGGGAGCTTCCGGCGGGAGATTACCGGATTGCCGTGCAGATGATCTGGGTGCCGGAAAAGAATACGGAGCAATTTCCCGGATACTATGTTTCGACGGAACCGGAGAAGTTCAGGGTGTACCATGAATTTACGATCGAATAAGGGAGAATCTGAACATGAAAAAAATCACAAAACTTACGGCGGCTCTTTTGCCGGCACTTCTGCTGACTTCCTGCGGCGGCGGATCGAATACGTTGTTTGACACCGCGTCGCCGGAATCGTCCATCATGGCACTGTACGTGTACGACGGGACGGAGATGACCTGTTACTGGATGTCCGATCTTCCGGTGGAAACGGAAATCATCGGAAAGCTGAAAAACACAGCCGCCAAGCCTGCCGATGTGACGACAGAGGATGTGGAATTTCCGGCGTACGGGTTTGAAATCGGCTCGACCGACGGCTGGGGACTCTATATGGCGTGGTCGAACGGATATCTCTATAACCGCGACGGGGAAGTGTACGAATTCGACTTTGATTTCGATGACCTTTTGAAGGATTACGATTTTGAGGAAAAATGGAGCCGGTCGGACGGAATGGCTCTGCCGTGTATGCGGTATCTGGTGCAGGACGAAAACGGGTGGAACGCGGATTTGATGACGCCTGCACCGGATGTGGATGTGGAGCCGAACCCGGACATCAAAATCACGGTGGACATCGACTATACGGGTGACACCATCGAGGCGACGTTCCGCAACGACGGGACGGAAGCGTGGGGATTCGGGACGTACTGGTCGCTTCAGGTGAATCTGGACGGCGTGTGGTATGAGGTGCCGACGTCTCCGGTGAGCAACTGGGGATTCCCGGACATCGGGTATGAGCTTGCCGCCGGCGGAACGTGGGACGAGACCTATCACATGGAAATGTACGGCGACCTTCCGTCGGGACAGTACCGGTTTTATGCGTTCGGCGTGACGGCGGAATTTACGGTGGAATGACGATGGAAAAGACGATATCTGCGCTGCTGGCGGCGATGATGCTGCTTATCTCCTGCGAAGACAAGAACAACATGCTTTTTGACAGAATGCAGGCGGAGGATCTGTATCTGTACCGCTATGACGGCGGTGAGGTCGAGGTTTACCGGATCGTTACGACCGGGACGCACCGGAGTGTCAAAGAAGAACGAATGGTTCAAACTCTGCGCAGGATTCATGCGGAACCTGCCTCAGCGACATCGGCGGAATTCCCGATTTACGCAGTTTCAAGCGGATCACCGGAAGAGGGCGAGTGGTTCCGGGCGGCGTGGTCGGACGGATATTTGTATACGGCAGACGGTGCGGTTTATGAGTTTGACTACAATTTTGAAAAAGCGATACGAACTTATGATTTTGTAAAGCAGAGAGGCGACCCTTCGCCGGAAACCCTGCCCTGTGTATACTATATAGTACGCGGTGATGACGGCTGGGACACGGACCTTCTGCGGGAGGTTTCCAAAAGCAGTCCTGTAGAAGGGATGGGTGTTTCGGTGGCTGAACGTACGGATGAACAGATTGTTCTGAAACTGGTCAATCATGGGACGGAGCCATGGGAATATTTCAGCCGCTACAC
>JBGVOJ010000242.1:0-2153 GCA_045126415.1 Eubacteriales bacterium
CCCAATGGCTACGAAGACTGAATTACATACAGGAGAATCGAACATGATTACAAAGGAATTATTCGGCAAGCTCCCGTGCGGCTGTGAAGTTTACGCTTACACCCTCACCAATGCTTCCATCACTTCCGCAGTTGTTCTTAACTACGGCGGTATTCTTAAGAGCATTTTTGTTAAAGACAAGAACGGCGTTGCAGCTGACGTGATCTGCGGTTTCGACTGCATCGAAGGTTACCTGACCTCCGGTGGTTATCAGGGTGCTCTCATCGGACGTATCGGCAACCGAATCGGTGATTCCAAATTTACTCTTGAAGGCAAAGAATATACCCTCTACCCGAACGACGGCAAGAATTCCCTTCACGGCGGTAAGTTCGGTTTCAACGCAAAGATCTGGGCAGTAGAAGAAGCCGGTTCCGATGAAGAACCCGCTCTTGTGCTCACCTACACCAGCCCCGACGGAGAAGAAGGTTATCCCGGAACTCTCGCTGTCAAGGTTACCTACACTCTCACTGCTGAAGGCGGCGTTTCCATCCACTATGAAGCAGAAACCGACAAGACCACCATCGTAAACCTCACCAACCACGCATACTTCAATCTTGGTGGTTACGAATCCGGTGTGATCGACGGTCAGCTTCTGTGGCTCGACTGCGACAAGATCAATGGTCTTGATAATGAACTGATTCCGAACGGCGAACTTCTCGACGTTACAGGTACTCCTTACGATTTCCGTAACGAACGTGCGATCGGTGAAGGTTTTGCTGCAGACCATCCGATGATGAAGGAATTCGGCGGGTACGACAACAACTTCTGCTTCCAGAATTTCGACGGTAAGCTCGCTCTCCGCGGCAGCGTTACCGATCCGAAGTCCGGTCGCAAGGTAAAGATGTATACCGATCAACCGTGTGTACAGATTTATTCTGCAAACATGATCAATGTAGATGACCATGCATTCAAGAACAACGTAAAGCAGTACAGACACTGCGCTGTTTGCCTTGAAACCCAGTGCATGCCCGACTCCATCAATCACCCCGGCTTCACGAACACCGTTCTCAAGCCCGGTGAAAAATACGATACCACTACCGTATACGTATTCGAAAACTGAGCAGACTTATAAACAGAGCAGGGAGATACTCCAAAAGAGCATCTCCCTCTTATTTTTTAGATAACAAAACTGCGGTGAATATTCGTTCTCCGCAGTTTTCATGCAACTTATTTAATTTCAACAGTTACTTTTTTGTCGGCTATTTTCGCCGCTGCTTTTGCGACCGTACGGAGAGCACGGGCGATCTTCCCGTGTTTTCCGATGATCATTCCCATATCCGCCTCTGCTACCTTAAGAGTCAGAACAGTGCCAGATTCGTTTTCTTCCTCAGTGACACTAACAGAGTCTGGGTCATCCACAATAGCGCGTGCCATGTCAGCCAAAATTTGCTTGAGGTCGATATCGTGGGGTGTATTGTCCATAATTACTTAATAATACCGCTCTTGGTGAGAATGGACTTAACAGTTTCAGTGGGCTGAGCGCCGTTATCGAGCCACTTCTGAGCCTTTTCAGCATCAACCTTGATTTCTGCAGGATTGGTCATGGGGTTGTAGTAACCAACTTCTTCGATGAATCTGCCGTCACGGGGAGATCTGGAATCTGCAACGATGATGCGGTAAAAAGGAGCCTTCTTTGCGCCCATTCTTCTGAGTCTGATTTTAACTGCCATTTTCTTCTTGTCCTCCAAAAAATGTTGTGAGTTTGTTTGAAATTTTTATATGGAAACCCGTTCGCTTCTGATATTAACCGAAGGATAACGGAAGTTTCATCTTTTTTTTGCCGCGCTTGCCGATCATCTGACCGGAAAGCTGTTTGATCATTTTGCTCATCTGATCGTACTGCCGGAGCAGGCGGTTGACTTCTTCCACACTTGTTCCGCTGCCCATCGCGATTCTCTTTCTTCGGGAACCGTTGATAAGATTCGGATGTTCCCGTTCTTCCTCCGTCATAGAGAGGATGATCGCTTCGGTGTGCGCCATTACTTTGTCATCCAACTTGGCATCTTTCAGCACACCGGGCTTGATTCCGGGAAGCATACCGACGATTTCATCCAGACTGCCCATGCCCTTGACCTGCCGGAACTGTTCCAGATAGTCATTCAGGGTAAAGGTAT
>JBGVOJ010000243.1:0-5532 GCA_045126415.1 Eubacteriales bacterium
CGGACCCCTTTTCAAAAACTTTTATACTAAGTAAAAAAACAAAGTTTGTGCAAATCCAAGAAAAAACGAACGCAAAGCACGGACGGCGGCAGCCAAGCCGTGCGGATGATTTCTATATGTAGCTGAATTCTGCCGTAACGCACAATATCACCGTATCTGAAACCGGCGTGGGAAATCAGGGAGCGAATGCCCTGATTTCCGTCTCCACTACTCCTCAGGATTTTTATGACTCTACGGCTGCAGGTCTGACAAATTTCAGCCATACTCCACCGAAAATTCCTCCTTTTTCCCCTTCTACATCCTATCAGCCACACAAACCGGCTACCACAGTCCAAAGTTTTTGCGGAGCTTTTTTCAAAAAGCGACCGTCTCCCCTTCACAAAAAACTTGCAATCTCTCCCGACCTGTGCTATAATAAAACCAATCTTAAATCTCACAAAGGAGAATTTAAAAATGGCTGACAAATTAAGAGTAGGTATCATCGGTACCGGCGGCATCGCGCATGCTCACGCAAACGCTTACAAGCAGTTTGAGGACGTTGAGATCGTTGCGGGCGCGGACATCATTCCGGGCAAGGCTCGTAAATTCCTCGACGAATTCGGCTGGACGGAAGCGACCGCTTACGAAACCCACGAAGAACTCTGCGCAAGACGCGACATCGACGCGGTTTCCATCTGCACGTACAACTCCCAGCACGCGGCTCCGTGTATCTGCGCGCTCACTTCCGGCAAGAACGTCATGCTGGAAAAGCCGCTCTGCGTAACGCTTGACGAAGCGAAGGCAATCCGTGCCGTGGAACAGGCGACCGGCAAGTTCGTAACCGTCGGCTTCCAGCCCCGTTACGGCGCGAACGTAAAGAAGGTCAAGGAAGTCATCGACTCCGGCGTTCTCGGTCAGATTTACTACGTCGTTGTCGGCGGCGGCCGTGTCAAGGGTATCCCGGGCCGTACCTTCATCGAAAAGGACAAGGCTGCTGTAGGTGCGGTTGGTGACATCGGCTGCTACGGTCTTGACTTCGCGCTCAACTCCATCGGCTATCCGAAGCCGCTCACCGTTTCCGCAAAGCAGTTCGCACACTTCGGCAAGAACCCGAAGAAGTACGCGGAAGCTGACCGCTTCACCGTTGACGACGACTTCGCTGTTGCTATGATCCGCTGCGAAGGCGACATCGTTATCGACTACCGCGCATCCTGGGCTATGAATATGGACACCACCGGCGACTCCCTCTTCTTCGGTACCGACGCAGGTCTGAAGGTAAAGGCTCCCGTTGGCTGCTGCTGGGACGGCGCCGCAGGCGATCTTCTCCTCTATAAGGACGACGAAGACGGCAAGCAGGTTGCTACCCAGATCGAAGTCGAAGGCAACAACGTCAAGATGGGCATGTTCGAATCCAAGATCCGCGCGTTCGTAGACGCGTGCTTCACCAATGGTCCCGCTCCCATCCCGACCTCCCAGATCATCTACAACCAGGCAATCATCGACGGCATCATCCGTTCCAACGCATGCGGCCACGAAGTTACCATTGATCTTTAATAGAAATTGAGTTTCTCGGGAAAACCTTTTTTAAGGAAAAAGGTTTTCCCGAACCCTTTCCAAAAACCTTTTCGGACTGGGATACGTTATAAACATCTGACAGGAGATACGACATTATGAAACATACCAGAATCACAGCGGCGGTTCTTGCAGCACTGCTGATGCTTGGATCGTTCACCGCCTGCGGCGAATCCGAAGTCAATGTGTCACCCGAGGAAACCACAGCTGCGCTTACCCCCTCCGCAGAAGAAACGGTTCCCGAAGAAACCGGTCCCGTTCTCCCCGAAGCGAATTACGACGGCTATGAAGTCAGCATTCTCAACAACATTTCCAACTTCGCCTACACCAACATCGGTGAAGAAGGTCTGACCGGCGAAAGTCTGGACGACACGGTCTACAACCGCAACAAGACCGTCGAAGAAGCGCTGAACATCACCTTCAAAATCGAAAAGCAGGAATGGAACGAAACCAACGCCACCATTCCGAAGGTTGTTGCCTCCGGTGACAATGTATACGACTTCTACACCTGCGACCTGAACCTTCTGCTCGGTCACGTCCAGAGCGGCTGCGACCTCAATGTCGTAAACATTGAGTCCCTTGAACTCGACCAGCCCTGGTGGAACAAGACCGCGATCGACTCCATCTCCATCGGCGACGCGATCTACGCCTTCCTCGGCGACCTGCACACCGGTTATTTCGAAAGCCACAACACCGTTGCCTTCAACAAGGATATTCTGACGGACCTCGGTCTGGCGGATCCCTACGAACACGTTTACGAAGGCACGTGGACGCTTGACGTGATGATCGACATGATGAACACGGCAAAGACCGACACGAACGGCGACGCAAAGTGGACGGTTGAAGACCAGTACGGTCTGTCCATGTTTGAAGGAAACTGGTCCATCGCCTTCATCACGGGTGCCAACCAGTTCCTCGTTCAGAAGGACGAAAACAATCTTCCCGTATGGGGCGGCGTTTCCGAAACCTTCCTGAATGCCTACGAAAAAGTTGCCGGCGGCATTTTCAACGAAAAATCCAACAACGCCATCAACGCCACAGGGACTCTCCCCGGTGACCTTGAACTGTACCGTCTGATGTTCATCCACGACCGGGTTCTCTTCCTCGTCACCCAGATCGGCGTACTCAAGAATATGCGCGACGTTGAATTCGAGCTCGGCGTTGTTCCGTCCCCGAAGAACGACGAAACCCAGAGCGATTACGTCTCCCTGATCTTCCAGGGTGCAAACTCGTTCGGTATTCCGGTGACCAATCCCGATCCGGAACGCACCGGTATGGTTCTGAATTACCTTGCCGCACACTCGACCGATACGGTTCGTAAGACATACATGGAACAGACGCTCGATTTCAAGTACATCCAGGACAAGCAGAGCCAGGAAATGCTGGACATCATCCTCTCCACCGGTACCTTTGAAATTGCATGCGTATACGACTGGGGCGGAATCTCCGGTACGATCATGGGTCAGCTCAATCAGGGCAAGACGGAAATCGCGTCCCTCGTTGCAAGACTGGACAAGGCTATCAACAAGGCTATGGAAAAGACGATCAATACCTTCGCCGAAGTCGGTCAGTAATGCCCAAATTCAATAGTTTTTCTGCCGCCGGGTAGAAAGTGCAGAAGCACTTATGACGCATCGTCAGGCCTTTGAAGATGCGTTGTAAGTGCTTTTTTACGGAGGTTTTTTATGTATTTTATCCGAAAAATCCGGAGTTTGTCGGGATTTGAACTGGGGTTATGGCTGTTTTCGCTGACCGGCGTGACCCTGTCGTCCGTGTTCTCGCCGGCGTTTGATCCGCTGTCACTGATCGCTTCGCTCATCGGCGTGACCGCGCTGATTTTTGTCGCGAAAGGCGACCCGCTCGGGCAGGTGCTGACCGTCGTGTTCAGCGTATTCTACGGGGTCATTTCGTGGACGTTCCGCTATTACGGCGAAATGATCACCTACCTCGGCATGAGCGCCCCGATGGCAGCTCTGGCGGTGATTGCGTGGCTGCGGAATCCGTACGAACAGGGCAAGGCGGAAGTCCGCGTGAACCGGCTGAAACTGCCGGAGGTGCTGCTGCTCCTCCTGCTGACCGCCGTTGTCACAGGGGGATTTTACTTTATTCTCGAATTCTTCCATACCGCCAATCTCCTGCCCAGTACGCTGTCCGTCACGACAAGCTTTCTGGCGTCGTATCTTACGTTCCGCCGGAGTCCGTTCTACGCCCTCGCGTACGCGGCGAACGACATTGTGCTGATCGTTTTGTGGATCCTCGCTGCCCTCGAAGACCCGTCGTATCTCCCGATGATCCTCTGCTTCACGATGTTCTTTCTCAACGACACCTACGGCTTCGTCAACTGGCAGCGCATGCAGAAGCGGCAGGGAAAATAGCGACATATATGCGCATATTGTGCATATATTACGCACATAATATATTGACAATACATACGGATATGTGATATAATGATAACAAAGGAGGTGTTGATATGGCAAAAGTCAGCACAAATATCAGTCTGGATGCCGAACTGAAACGCTCCGCTCAGGAATTGTTCGCGGATTTCGGAATCGATCTTACAACAGCTGTTACACTCTTTCTGAAACAGGCCGTACGTGAACAGCGGATTCCCTTTGAAATCAAGCGGGAAATTCCGAATGCAGAAACCAGAAGCGCACTGGATGAATATGAAGAAATGAAAAAGCATCCGGAAAATTACAAGAGATATTCCTCTTTCAAGGAAGCAATGGACGAGGTTCTGGGCGATGCTTGACATTGTTCTTTCCAATCGCTTCAAGAAAGACTTAAAACTTCTCGCCAAACGCGGTTGCAATCTCAATAAACTCAACAATGTTGTCGATCGAATTGCCGCCGGCGAAAAACTGGAACAAAAATACCGTGTCCACGAACTGGTCGGTAATTATGCCGGATATACGGAATGTCACATCGAACCGGACTGGCTCCTGATCTACCGCATCGACGGAAACGATCTGATCCTCTTCCTCTCCCGCACCGGCACCCACTCCGATTTATTTGAATAATATGCAATACACAAAATGGTAGTACGGAACGCATACAGAGTTTTGACCACAAGGAGTTTTTTTCATGCTGACCCTGGAAATCAAAAATACCTTCCGTGAACTGTACGATCAAAGTCCACGTCTGATTGCCTATCTGCAAGAACTAATACAGAAGAACATCCTGAACGCTCCGGAAGATATCGGTTTCTGTTACTGGAATATCTCCGACCACCACGCATTGATGAGAAACGGGGCTGCGGTCTACAATAACCACAATAAGTTTTATCAATATCTGACTGCTTACCACAATAAGTATTTATACTGGCTTGTCTGCGATGCTACACAGAAATATGCTCTGGAAGACGCAGGATATTCCGACTTCTGGTGGAAGCTGTATCATCGTGCAAATGAAAAAATTTCTCCTGAAAGAGAATGGGAAGCTATTACTTTCACGTCCCATCGTGCCGCCCTCTCCCTTCGCACAGGAAAAAAAGCAGAAAGTTATCACATTTATGCCAAAGAACGATTCCAACGATTTTTACAGCATACCCGTTCCTCGGAGTCCTATACCTTTTATCATCTGATCTATCATTCTCTTTGTCTGCGGGCATTTCGTTCAACAGAAGAACCTCTGGAACTGCTGTGTGAACCATGGTACTCATTTCTCTCACTTTCAAAAACAGAAAGGCCATATGAAATCGGCGAATGGAATTCTTTCAATGAAACATTCAATCGCCGCTGGCAGGCTAATATCGGAATCTGTGCCGCAGTGAATGCACTGATCGACACCGAACAGAACAAAATTGCTAAAACGATTTACACAAAAGCCCAGACGTACGGTCTACCAAAAAACGCTTATATCGAAAAAAGAATCTGAAACTAAAAATCCCCACCCAATCCCTTGATTAAAAAGGTTTTGAAGAGGGGGTTTGGGGGGGGTACATTTTGTTTAAAACTTCCTCCCCCCCAAAAATTATTTATA
>JBGVOJ010000244.1:0-6100 GCA_045126415.1 Eubacteriales bacterium
CCGGCAGGTCCGTTGTTCACCGAATGCATCGGTTTGATCGATCCTTTGGTATTGGCAAAATTGACAGTTATAAGTTCCATGCGTTCTCTCCTTTTGGCGGAATTGAGGATTATATGCATAGAATAGCACAAAAACGATAGGATGTCAAGAGAGACTCACGTGAAAAAAGTAAACGCTGTTCCCCTGATGAATCAAAGATTTCTGTTGAATTTATGAGTTTTTTGTGATATACTGTGTAAAATATAATGTGTTTTGTAGAAAACAGTATGAACAACAGGAGGTTTTCAAATGAACCAGAGAACACCCGCCGAATATGTAAATCCCTATATAGGGACAATCGGGCATCTTCTCACAGCTACCCGTCCGGTAACTGCGCTTCCTCACGGAGCCGTGCAGATTTTTCCCAATGTGACGCCGAATATGCAGGATTACTTCATCGCGGAAAAGATAGCATCCTTCCCGCTGTGTACCCTTTCTGTCATGTTCGCCGGAAAGAACACGGATTCCATGGAAAACGCGGTGTCACGCTTCGATATGAGTGCGGTAAAATCTCATCCGTATTCTTACAGCGTTTATCTTGAAGACTCCGACATCGACGTTTCCGGTTCAACCACTCTTCACGGCTGTGTATACAAAGTAAGCGGAGCGGAAAAGATTTTCCTCCGCGCCGGAAAGAATGCCGCGATCATTGACGAAAAAACTTCCCTGCTCATCGAAAGAAAAGAAAGCCGGGACGAAGCAAGAAAATCATGGACTGTCGTAAAGCTTTCATGCGAATTCACCGTTGAAAACGAGGAAGGAACGGTTGTAATCACGCCTGCCGATGCTTCCTTTGAACTTTCCGCAGCAGTTTCGTATATTTCCGCCGATAAAGTGAGGGAAATCTACTCCATCGAGTTGGAAGGCAAAAGCTGTGAAACCGTTTCGGCAGATTCCAAAGCCGTATGGGAAGAGCTTCTCGGCAGAGTAAAAGTGCGCGGAGGAAGCGAAGATCTCAAGACGGCATATTACACTGCGCTTTACCGCTCCTTTGGTAAAATGTTCGATTTCGGCGAATATGGACAGTATTACTCGGGATATGACGGAAATGTTCATGACGGCGAATTCTATACGGTTGACCAGCTCTGGGACAGCTTCCGCTCCATGCACCCGCTCCAGCTTCTTCTTGAACCGGAAAGACATAAGACAATGCTGGACAGTTATGTACAGATGTACCGGCAGTCCGGTGCAATGCCTTCGTTCCCCTCCAGGGACGGTGATTCTCCCGTTATGATCGGATTCCATGCGGCTTCGCTCTTTGCAGACGGTCTGGCAAAAGGCATCGAAGCGGATTACGAAACCGCATACGAAGGGCTGCGCCGCAATGCCGCCGAGATCACCATGCTCCCGTGGGTAGGAGACAAGCCTGCAAACGAACTCGACCGCTGTTATTACGAAAAGGGATTCTTCCCCTCCCTTGAAATCGGTCAGGAAGAATGGATTGCCGACGCGCACTCTTTTGAACGCCGCCAGTGTCTTGCAGTAACTCTGGAACATGCCTATGACGACTGGTGTGTCGCTCAGCTTGCAAAGCATCTCGGAAAAGATGAGGATTACGAGCTGTTCATGAAGCGGTCGAAGAACTACGCGAATATCTACAACAAGGAAATCGGATTCATGGCACCGAAAAACGCCGACGGCAAATGGATTGAAGGATATGATCCCATGCGCGGCGGCGGACAGGGCGGACGTGCGTACTTTGCGGAATGCAATGCGTACACCTTCAACTTTTCCGTATGGCACGACATTGACGGACTTGCCGAGCTGATGGGCGGACATGACAAGCTCTGCGACCGTCTGGACGAGCTGTTCACTACACCCAATCCCGGCAAATACGGCTTCCTCGATCAGTTCCCGGATTCCACAGGGCTTATGGGGATGTTCTGCATGGGCAACGAGCCTTCGTTCCATATTCCCTATTTCTACAACTATTGCGGCAAACCCTGGATGACGCAGCGAAGACTCCGTACCATCATCGAGCTGTGGTTCACCAATTCTCCTCTTGGTATCTGCGGTGACGAAGACAGCGGTGCCATGTCCTCATGGATGGCGTTCTCGGCTCTTGGCATTTACCCCGTATGTCCCGGCAAGGCGGAATATGCGCTGACTTCACCCATGTTTGACGAAATCGAACTGACCGTTTCCGGCGGAAAATTCGTCATCAAAGCGGAAGGCGCCGGCGACGGGCTCAGATACATCAAATCCGCAAAGCTGAACGGCAAAGACTACAACAAGGCATTCATCTCTCACGCCGATCTCACTTCCGGCGGTGAGCTTGTCCTTGAAATGAGCGACCGTCCCAACAAGGCCTGGGGACTTGAAAGGTAAGGGATAGCATCCATAGAAGGTCTTTTTGTCACTGTCTGTTTTTAGCGGATCTGTTCATTTTGAGCTGATCCCAGAGACTCAGTCGAGAATAACTACTTGATATAAAACAAGCTACAGAAGGAACACGTTTTCTCCCGTAGCTTGTTTTTTTCTGGAATATTTCTACACTATTTGGATAGGGATTTCAGAGCTTTACGATGATGTTATTTTGTCAGTTCGGTTCCGGTCGCGTTTGTTTTTTCGCCGGAATACCATACAGGTTCACTTTCGGTGGTCTGATTTTCCAGAAAACCGAATGCCGGCTCCGGCAGGATATCATGTCCTCCCTCAAATATCGTCAGGCGTACCATTCCGGACGTTTTGCGCATCAATACTTTATGAGAGCCATACGCCGGGTCTGTTCCCTGAAATTGCAGATGAACGGGAATTTTCTCGGTTTCTGTCATGTAGTCAATATCTTCCTGACAGATTCTGTCCTCCGCCTCCGAGATTTCGTTATATGCCAGTATGGCATGAGAGATCGGCACACTTCCGGAATGTCCGTCATGGATACCCGTTCCGATGTCGATGATCACTTTTCCTTTTGCCTGTTTCAGCCAGGTCACCGGTGAACGGTATCTGGCCTGTTCCGAAGCCTCTGTATTAGTGCGAGGATCTCCTCCGCATGCTTCGTAAATATGATTATCGTAGCTTCTGTGCGCAGGATCTGCCTTTTTCCGGCTGGTCTGATCGAACCATGCTCCGAGATCACTGATCGGACACCACGACGAAACCGCACTCCATAGTTCCGGTTTTCTTCCTGCCATGAGCAAAGAAGCGTGTCCGCCTCCGGAACCTCCCACCAGATAGATTCTGTTTTCATCCACCGGATAATGCTTCTTCATATAGTGAACGATATCTTCCAGATCGGAGACGACAAGATCGGATCCGCAGGCTTCCGGAGTCCAGTTGGGGCCTCGGAAGTGGGGAAAAACAAAATGCCAGTTCCTTTTTCTGCATTGCTCCAGAAAATGTTCGCAGGGCTGTTCCAGACCATAGCTCCATGTATGCAGACAAACGGCCAGAGGACGTGCTTCGGTTCCGGAAGCCGCACATATCAGCGCCGGCTGCATGGAATAATCCTGTTTTGATAAGTATGTAATTTGTTCCATATTCATTTTCCATCCATCAGATTATCGATCACCTGACGCACCGTTCCGTAATCGGCTTTCGGCATCAGATAGGTGTGGCGGTATTCGGCAGACGGATTCCAGCGGGTCACAAATTCATCGTCCACGGTCACTCTGCCGTATTCGTGATAATTCCAGTATTTTCCCGGGCGGATAGCCTCCAGCATGGCGGTCTGATCCCAGCTGCAGCGGCCCTGTCCGCGATTGTGTACTTCATATGCCAGCGCAGCCGGATCTCCTTTGGAGGCTCTTGAGGGATATCCAACCATGGTTTTGATATAGGAACCGATCTCGTAGCTGGAAAACACCAATTCTCCGGGCCAGTTGTCGCAGGCAATGCGTGCGTCTTCCAGCTTGCTGTATCGGATGTTCCATTCCCATGTTACCGGGTTTCCGCCTGTATTTCCATCGGGATAGATCACCATGGGCCAGGTTTCAAAGAAACGGCCGCCCATCACCACGGTACGTGTCAATTTCCGACGGATCAGTTCCGTGCCGGTCATGGGAGATATGGCATCCGGCCCGCTCTGTGCAAGTTTTGCCATAGAACCCAGCTTTCCGGTTACCACGAAAGTCACGCTGCTGTCTTCCGCATCCGCCAGAGTCTGCCGCAGAACCGTCAGAGTATCGGGTGCCGCCGCTTCCGTTCTGAAAACTTCTGCCGGATAGCGGTTCGGAAAACAATCGCACAGGATTCCGGCATAAACTCCGCGATCCCGTTCGCGGATTTCGCTGTAGTTGATTCCCACAGGAACTTCCCTGCCGTAATACCGGTTGATGGCATCGATACAGCCGGCTGCCCAGGGAGTCGCAAAACAGTGAGTGACCGCCAGCAGTTCCGCTTCTCCCTTGTCGCACAGTCTGTGCAGCATGGCCAGCGTTCCCGCATCATCGCAGTCCCCACCGATATCGGTGTCAAAAATGATTTTTACAGGTTTCATACATGTTTTCCTCCGTATTTGGATGGTCTGACAGGATAGTCTGGAAATATCTCCCGTTACGTATGTTGATAGTATACCATATTTCAGACGGAACATCAAGGAGTTTGCGATGTGTGGGCTTTTTTTGTTCAATCTCAATACCTTCCGTATGGCAGAGCATCCGGAGATATTTGTAAAGAGAACAGTCATTGACCGTAAATATCCCTGCCGGATGAGGTGTCATGATCCGGGTCACAAAATCGAAAGGAGAAGTACAGGCCAGTCCATCCGCTTCGGTTCTGCCGGAAAGACCGTATTTCTGTACTCTGACAACACCGAATTTTTCAAAAATATAAAAAAAGTGCTGAAAATTTATCATTTTCAGCACCAAATAGCGTTCTTGGACGGGCTCGAGCCGCCGGCAACCTGTTCAGTAATTTTTCGACGGTTTCTGCAAACATGTCATGTTTGTCAAACGATATAAACAGAATCCAATCCAATAAGAGTATCACGGATTCTGCGGTTCACTTCTTCGCGGAGAGATATCAGCGCATCCTCTTCAGGAATCGTCTGCCATGAAACGGTGCCGAGTCTGCGTTCACACAACTCCAGTACGGCTTCTCTGCCGATTCGTGTTTCCAGCAATTTGAGGGCACGAAAATCGTCGAACGCCTCCGCCATCAGCTTTTCACGGATTGAGGGAACCACACAGGTTCCGCGTCCAAGAACCGGATAGGCAAGAAAAGTGACTCCGGGGAGCATCTTATAGGCATTCGGTGCCGACTTGGGATCATAACATCCGGCACTGAGGCGGTCGTAATAGAAATTGTATGCCCAATGCAGAAATCCGCGTGCGTTGTAACGGTATAACTGCAGTCCGAGTACACGGGTTCTCGCACTCGTATTGGAAATCAGACGGTTGGTACAGCGCGGTGTGGTAGAACCGGTATAATACAGCCAGAGATTGGAACATTGGCTGTCAACTGCATCCGCATGGCTGATGAAGAAAATCGGGTGATCCACCAGCCCTTCTTCGTAAAATTTCAGATCCGACATCGCATCGGCGATGATCTGGTCTTTCAGGATATCGGCAACCATGTCGTGGGCATTCCGGTAAGATGCAAGCTGAGATAAGGTCGGTTCATCGGAAAGATGGAACAGAAGCCGGTCATGGATGCCCTCTTCTTCGGTAAAAATCAGAAACGCTTTCAGATATGCGCGGAGAAATGTGCGGTACTCTTCCCCGGAAGCGTCGGTGTCATAACCGAAAATCCGTTTTCCGTTTCTGTCATAAATGTTCGGCGCATTCTTTGCTCCCCACTGGCTGAAAAGATGACAGTGTTCGAAATACCGGATGCCTCCGTCTGCGGCATGACGGAGGAACTGCCGCATTTTTCCGAATCCGAATGTCCACCCATCCCCTGTCTTTTCGATTTCGACCAGCTGTACATTCCTTCGTTCCACGCCGACCGGTGTATCCAGCGGCGGTGTGAATGCCGGCAGAAGGAGTGTATTCTGCCGGTGACGGGTCATATTTCGCAGATAGTCATCGAAAATCCGGTAGAAAGTATCGCTGTACGGCTCGGTATCAAACAGGTCACAGAGGCAGTCCACATGGAACCAGTTGGTGTAGTATGCCATTTG
>JBGVOJ010000245.1:0-11806 GCA_045126415.1 Eubacteriales bacterium
TACGCCTTGCGGTAAAGATGATTTTCGGTGATTGCGTAGAATTTCATGGATTAAAAAATTCCGTAAAAGTCCCCTGATCCGCGGGATACGGAAAAAGGGGGAGATAAAACGATAACCTCCGGTTTTCCCGAAAAGCAAACAGGGTTTGCTTAAGAAAGCGGAGGTTATGGATATAGGCCGGACACTCTGGACTCAGTGAGTGAGGCGAGCGCGACCCTTATCGCGTCTTCTCTTGACAACCTTTCTGCCGTTAGCAGTTGCCATTCTCTTTCTGAAACCGTGTTCCTTGCTTCTCTGTTTCTTCTTAGGCTGATATGTTCTGAGCATATGCACACCTCCTTACCATAGTTAAGAAAATTGTTTTACCAATTTACGCTCAATGCGCAGATAGACAACAGTAATTATATAACAAATCCCTGCTTTTTGTCAATAGGTTTGGGGAATTTTATTTTATATTATTTTAAAGTTTTGCTTACAGCGGGATGGAATACCAAACTGTTTGGAAAACACGCCTTCGGCGTGGAAGGTAGAAAAACGTCCGATGGGCGTTTTTCAAATTTATGCCCCTGCGCGGGGCGGCGCATAAGAGGCCTTCGCGCGAGGCCTCTTATGAATCACCCGCGCCAGAGGAAGTATCCTCTGGACTCCTCCGTTCGCGGGACTCGGCCTCAAGGCCTCAGACAGACAGCGGTTTTCACGCAGCAGATCGTTCGGAAGAGAGGATATCCCTCCCCGGAGCAGATACCGTTACCCTTTCACCCGCGGTTAGCCCGATAAAAAACGTGCGGTTTTCGATCACTATATCTATAAACGAGCGGACAGTTTTCCGCATTTGATCAGACAAACTTCATCCTTATAGGGCGGGGTGATTCACAAGAGGGCTTCGCCCCGGAAGTCCTCTTGTGCGCCGTCCGCGTAGGACATAAAATTGAAAACCGCCGACGGCGGTTTTCTACCTTTCACGCCGAAGGCGTGTCTTCCCAAAACCTTGACAAAAGAGCAAAAATATGATATAATAAAACGGTATATATTTTAATGTATAAAAACGATAAATCCGGAGGCAGTATGGAATTCCAGAACGACGTAGACCTGTCCTCGATCTGGCAGATGGTCAGCGAGATCATGCGGGGAAACTTCAAACGGGAAGAGTCGTACCAGCTCTGGTTCGGACGGGTATATCTGGCCTACCTTGACGCGGAACGCGCCCTGTTTATGTGCGAAAATAAACTCAAGCGCGATATCCTCGAAAAACAGCACCGTGAGGCGCTTACCCAAGCCCTCATCGAGGTCATCGGCTATGAACCCGTCGTGGAAATCCAGGTGGACGAGTCCCTCGCTCCCGAAATCCCCGACGACGGCTCGGTCGTCTCCCCCCTCAAAATCGTGCGGGAGCGCGAAAAGGAAAAAGATAAAGACAAGCAGCGCAGAAATACCGCGGAACAGCTCCCGCTGACAGCGGTCAGTCCCAGTCAGGCCGAACTCAAACAGAACCGCAGTGCCGAACCCCGCGAAAAAACACAGGACCCCGTGTCCGTCTTCGCCGACACCGCCGAGATCTCCGAGGTCGAATTCGCGGAATTCTCCAATTCCCCCGATGAGTCCCGCGGAGAACGCCGCCTGACCTACAACGAAGACTATACCTTCGAAAACTTCATCGTGGGCAACTCCAACCGCTTCGCGCACGCGGCCGCCCTCAATGTCGCCGACAACGTCGGTATGAAAATCAATCCCCTCTTCATCTACGGCCCGTCCGGGCTCGGCAAGACTCACCTCATGTATGCCATCGCCAACCGCGCCCTCAAGCGCAAGCCCGGCATGAAGGTCATCTATGTCAAGGGGGAAGAATTCCTTAACCAGCTCGTTCTGGCCATCCAGCGCGGCTGGAATCACGCCTTCCGTCAGAAATACCGGAGCGCGGACATGCTCCTCATCGACGATATCCAGTTCATCGCCGGCAAAGAGGGAACCCAGATGGAATTCTTCCACACCTTCGACGCTCTCTATGAGGATCACAAGCAGATCATCCTGACGTCCGACCGTCCGCCCAGAGAGCTGACTTCCCTCGAGGAACGTATCCGCAGCCGCTTCGAAGCCGGTCTGCTCGCGGACATCCAGCCCCCGGACTACGAACTCCGTCTGGCGATTCTCAAAAACAAGATCAGCCAGAACCATATCGACGTTCCGACCGACGTGGTGGACTTCCTTGCACGCAATCTGCAGGAAAACATCCGTCAGCTTGAGGGCGTCATCAAAAAGCTCGCGGTGACAAATCTGCTCAACGGACAGCCCGTGACAATGGAAATGGTCATTCAGACCGTTCCGGAATACCTCCGCGATGCCGAACCCGTCTCCGACACCGTCAGCCGCATCATTGACTGCGTGGCCAAGCACTACGGTGTCCGTGTGGAAGATATCCTCGGAACCTCGCGCGTCAAAAAGATCAAAACCGCGCGGAATGTGGCGATGTATATCGTGCGTTCCCTCACCAGTATGTCCCTTCCGCAGATGGGAGTCGTCTTCTGCCGTGATCACAGTACGATCCACTCCAACATCAACGCCGTGGAAACCGAACTGTCCACCGATCCGGTACTGGATGCGACCATTAACGAGATCATGAAAGAAATCAAGCGGGGCTGAAATTGATTGTCCAGGGCTCTGCCCCTCACCCCGCCAAAGAACCTTTTGAAAAAAGGTTCTTTGGAATCTCCAAAACCTTTTGAACGGGTACAGGACAAAGTTTGGACGAAGTTTTCCGACTGTGGATCGCATTGGATTTCTGTGGAAAACTCCCGGATTCTCCGCGTCGGGCGGCGCGGCAGCTATTTTTTTGCCCTTCTTTCGGGTTTTCCAAGGCTGAAAATGCGCTTTCCACAGGAGTTTTCAAAACGCTTTGGATATCCATATTTTGCTTGTTTGCACGGTGGAAAGTTTCCAAAAAGGTTTTCCACAGGTTGTTGAAAACTCGTGTGGATATGTGGCTGAATTTCGTTTCACCGGCGGATTTCTGTGCGGTTTTCCTTGCTTTTTGCCGAAAGCTCTTCCGAAAACGCCGGATTTATACGTAAATTTCGCCGGAAATTCCGGTTTTCCACATTTCCGAACACTTTCCCCAAAGCTTTTGAAAACATTCGCCGAAACTCCACAGTTTTCACAAAATCCGCAGAGTATCACCGGATCCCGAAAACGGATCCCAAAAAGAAAATTCCGGTTTCCCACAAAACTTCGCCGAAGGAAACATTGTTTGGATTCCGTTTCGGAAAAACAAAAAATTCCCCGGAATGCGGAAATACAGTCGATTTTTCGTAAAAAACAGGCATTTTCGGAGATTCTACACCCGTTTTTCAGAGTTACAGGAAACGATTCCCAAAAACAATCCACAGAAATTGCAAAACGCCGCGCAGCGGAATTTTGACGCCAGAATCAAAAAACTGCGTTTTTCGGGCAGATTTCTTCCTGAAAATATGCGAAAAACGGGCATTTTTCAAAGAACAACCGGTTTTCCACAAAACCCACACCCCCTATTACTGCTACTACTGAAAACTTATATACTATATTACTTTTTTACTCTTTCTCTATAAAGAAATCCCCAGACCTCACACCCGTACCGTCGGAATACCGGAAATACACCCAAAACGCAAGGCAAAACAGCAGATAAGAAGACAAAATCAAACATCCGCCGAAAAAACTTCTGTTTTGCATAAAACAATGCACCCGAATTCCTGAATGCACCCATCTCTTGTAAATTTGACTACATTAATTATATAGGTGCATAAAGATTCAAAAACACACTCAAAATACACTCGTTTTGAGCAACTCTGCGATTCCTGCGGCGGTGGACGGGTGTTCTACAATAGTAAATTTATGAAAATGTTTCACGTGAAACATTTTTGGGAGAAAACATATGAAAGCTACATTTGATAAACAGAAACTGCTGGCGGCGCTGACTCCGGCGGCAGGCATTTCACAGACCAAAAACACACTGGTATCCGTGGACGGATTGCTGTTTGAGTGTCCGCCGGACCCGAAATTCGGAGATCTGGACGACAGCAATCCGAATTTCTGCCGTATCTCTGCGTTCGACCTGGAAAAAGGTCTCCGCACCACGGTGGAATGTGATGTGGAAGAAAAGGGCCTGTTCGTCATCAACACGGTGAAGATTCTGCAGATCATCCGTGCGATGCCGGACGGAAATATTACGATTTCAATTGACGACAAGTGCCGTGTCCGGATTACGGGCGGGCAGTCCTCGTTTGACATCACGGCGACACCGGGCGAAGAATTCCCGACAATGCCGATGTTTGTCGGGGAACGGACCTACCGGATTCCGCAGTATCTCATCAAGCAGATGATCAGCCGGACAGTGTACGCGGTAGCGCAGAACGACCAGCGCGCGGCGTTCAACGGCGCGTTTTTCCGGATCCGGAACGGGGAACTGACCGTGGTCAGCTGTGACGGCAACCGTCTGGCGGCGGCGAAATGCACGCTTCCGGAAGGTGCGGCGGACGCACAGATGCTGATCCCGGGAAAATTCCTCATGGAACTGATGAAAATGCTGCGTGATACGGAGGACGAACTGACTATGATCCTCGGCCGCAAGCATATAATATTCAAGATCGATTCCATCTACTTCTTCACCAGAATGCTGGATATGGAATACATCGATTATGAAAAGCTGCTGCCGGTGACCTACCGTACGGAAGTGTATGTTTCCGCGGACGATCTGCGCAGCGCGGTGGACCGTGCGTCCATCGTGACGGAAGACAAGCTGGGTGGCTCTGGCAAATCCCCGATCAAGCTGGACATCATGGACGGTGCGGTAACGCTGTCGTCGGTATCCTCCGGAGGCTCGGTTCACGAACGGGTTCCGGCGGCCATCGGCGGTGCGGATATCGCGATCGGCTTCAACTGCCGCTATCTTCTGGATGCACTTCGGGCGGTTCCCACAGACTGTGAGACTCTCCGCATCCGCCTGAATGATGCGGTGAAGGGAATTATGATCGAGCCTGCATCCGGCACAGACTTTGTGACGGCACGCCCGGACGAATCCGTCTTCGGCGAACGCAAGTTCGATATAGCCGCAGAGTTTACAAACGAAGGTTCGGATAAAGAGGAAAACAAAAATTCCATGTTCATGAGCTTCATCATGCCGATCCGCATGAATCGATAAAGGAAAAAACTGCATGTTTATACACATCGGAGCGGGCAGTCTCCTCCGCAGCCGCGACATCCTCGGCTTCTTCGACATGGACGGCAAATGGGACTCCGAAATCACCAAAGACTTTCTCAAGCGCTGTGACCGCGACGGCAAAACCGTAACCGCCGGCGACGACCTCCCACGTTCTTTCGTTCTGACAGATTCCGGGGTGGTGTTTACGCATATCTCTACGTCGGCTCTGAAGTCGCGGTCTGAGGACGGGGTGTGAGTGCGGGGGGTACGTTCAGGGGAGACGGTCGCTTTTTGAAAAAAGCTCCGCAAAAACTTTAATCTGTTATAGCCGGTTTTTGCAGCTGATATGGTGGAGAAAAAGGGGATTTTTATTGGGTCTGTGCGCTGACATTTTGTTGATCCCAGTCGACAAAGTGGAGCGATCCAAATTATCAGAAGTAGTGGAGACGGAAGTCAGGGACCACATGAGACTTCCAGAGGAAGTCTCTTAGACCCATGACTTCCCACGCCGGATTTCTGACTGCGTGATTTGCAATTACCGTGAAGAATTCAGCTACATTTTGTCAGCATCCGCTCGGACTGGCTGCCGCGCCCTTCGCTTTTCGTCAGTGAGAGCGGCTGACGTATCGTTTGCACAAACGCAAAGCATGGACGGCGGCAGCCAAGACATGCGGTGGTTTCCTTTATGTAGCTGAATTGTAACGCGGCGTACTGTATCACGGAGACGGAAGGGGTCTGTGCTGAACAAAACGGAGTTTTGAGAAGTCGCTCCACTACTCCTGATGATTTTTATGCCTAAATGGCTGCAGACCGTACACCCTTCCGCTGCACGAAATCATGTCTTTCCCCTTTTTAACTTAAACCATACACTACACACCCCCCCTGTAACCGCCCAAAGAGGTTTGGAGGGGAGTTTGAGGGGAACCTTTCCTCCGAAAAGGTTCCCCTCAAGAAAGAAAAACGATACTTGATAAGAGAAGAAATAATGGATAACAATACAAACACACAGATTTACGATGAAAATCAGATACAGGTGCTTGAAGGGCTGGAAGCGGTCCGGAAGCGGCCTGGGATGTATATTGGGACGACGTCGCAGGGAGGTCTGCATCATCTGGTATATGAGATTGTGGACAACTCGATTGACGAGGCGATGGCGGGACGGTGTGACCGGATTGAGGTTGTGCTGTATCCGGACGGAAGCGTGTCGGTGCAGGACAACGGGTACGGGGTGCCGTCGCAGATCCATCATAAGATGGGACGGCCTACGCTGGAGGTTGTTTTTTCCGTGCTTCATGCCGGCGGTAAGTTCGGCGGACAGGGGTACAAGATTTCCGGCGGTCTGCACGGGGTCGGTGCGTCCGTAGTCAATGCGCTGTCCGAGTGGATGGAGATTGACAACTGCTATGAGGGAAAGCGGTATACCATGCGGTTTGAACGCGGCGCGATTGCGCGTCCGTTCACCTGCGAGGGCGACTGCGGCGATAAGCACGGTCTGTACGTGCGTTTCAAGCCCGACGCGGAGATTTTTACCGATACCACCGAGTTCGATATGCAGATGCTGCTCACCAGACTCCGCGAGCAGGCGTTCCTCAATGCCGGTATCCGCATCATCCTCCGCGATGAACGGAGCGAGCTGGAAAACGAGGTCGACGAATTCGCGTTCGATCCGTCCCATGAGGATCCCGATATCGCCAGACTGCTGAAGGTTGCCATGGCAGAGGACGCCGAAGGGGACGATACCGTCGAACTGGCGGACCCCAATGAGGTTATCCCCGACGAAACTTCCGTCGAGGCCGTCCGCTTCGAGGATGAAGAAGGCGAAGTCAATACCGACGGGAAGTATCTCGAATACGACCTCTACTACGAAGGCGGTATCCGCTCCTTCGTTGAACATCTCAATCAGGCAAAGCACGTCGATGTCATCCATCCCGACGTTATTTATATGAAGGCCGAAAAGGGCGACATTACCGCCGAGGTCGCGATGCAGTACAACGACAGCTACACCGAGACCATCGTCACCTTCGCGAACAATATGAAAACCAGCGACGGCGGTACCCACGAAGTCGGCTTCAAGAGCGCCATCACGAAGGTGCTCAACGAGTACGCGAGAAAGTCCGGCGCCCTCAAGGACACCGACAAGAACCTCTCCGGCGAAGACGCCCGTGAAGGTCTCTGTGCAGTTGTCTCCGTCAAGCTGCCCGACGCGCAGTTCGAAAGCCAGACCAAGGCAAAGCTCGGCAACTCCGAGGTGCGCGCCATCGTCGACAACATCGTCTGCGAAAAGCTCGCGGAATTCTATGAAGAAAATCCGTCCGTCGCCAAGGCGGTCGTTGAAAAATCCCTCGCAGCACAGCGTGCGAGAGAAGCCGCAAGAAAGGCACGCGACCTCACCAGACGTAAGGGCGTGCTCGACGGCGTGTCCACCCTGCCCGGTAAGCTCGCCGACTGTCAGGAACGCAGCTCCGCACTCACCGAGCTGTTCCTCGTGGAAGGGGACTCCGCAGGCGGTTCCGCAAAGAGCGGACGCGACAGCCGGTTCCAGGCGATCCTGCCGCTCAGAGGTAAGGTGCTGAACGTCGAAAAATCCAGACTTGATAAAGTCTACGCCAATCCGTCGCTGATCCCGATCATTCAGGCGCTCGGCTGCGGCATCGGCGAGGACTTCGATATCGACCGTCTCCGCTACGGCAAGATCATCATCATGGCCGACGCGGACGTCGACGGTTCGCATATCCGTATCCTCCTGCTCACGTTCTTTTTCCGTCATATGCGGCAGCTCATCGAGGACGGGCACATCTACCTTGCACAGCCCCCGCTGTACCGCCTCAGACGCGGCAAAACGGAGCGGTACGCCTTCTCCGATGAGGAACGCGACCGCATCATGGCCGAAATGGGCGGCGGAAACATCGACATCGAACGATACAAAGGTCTTGGTGAAATGGACGCCGAACAGCTTGCCGACACCACCATGGACCCCGCAAAGAGAACCATCCTGAAAGTCGAGATCGAAGACGCGATGGCGTGCGACGAAATTTTCTCCACCCTCATGGGCGACAAGGTCGAACCGAGAAGAGAATTCATCGAACAGAACGCAAAATACGCCGAAAACCTCGATACAATCGGCTGATTTCCGAGGATTTTATTATGAAAATTATTACCGTAACTCTTGCGCCTGCGATTGATGTTACTTACGCGCTGGACAAGCCGGTCTCGGACGGTCTGAACCGGGCGAAATCGTTTGTCCTGTCGGCGGGCGGGAAGGGGATCAATGTTTCCCGTGCGATCCGGAACGCGGCGGACGGGTGTGACGTTCCTCTGCTGACCGTGGCTGCTGTCGGCGGTGCGTCCGGAGGGATGTTCTGCGATATGCTGGCATCCGAAGGGATGGACGTGACGCGGATTCCGATTGCGGCACCCCTGCGGATCAATGTATCCGCGATTCCCGATGAGGGCGAGGACTGCGAGATCAACGCACCCGGCGCGGAAATGACGGCGGACGACCTCAAAACCGCGGAAGCGCTGATTCTGGATGCCGCGGAAGCCGGTGACGTGGTCTGCATCTGCGGAAGCTGCCCGAAAGGGGTAGCGAAATCCTATCCGGCGAAGCTCTGCGCGATGGTGAAGGAAAAAGGCGCGGTCTGCGTGATCGACTGTGATGGGGAAGCCCTGAAAATTGCGGCGGAAAGCGTATGTCCGCCCGATTATATCAAGCCGAACGCGGGGGAACTCGCGAAACTGTGCGGCGACCTCGGCATTGCGGAAGGTACGCCGGCGGAAAATGCCCGTGCGGTCTGTGCGATGACCGGCGGACGGACGTCCGTGATCACCACGCTCGGCGGTGACGGCTCCATGATTACGTGGAACGTCGGACAGTTCACGGCGAAGTCGCGGAAAGTGAAGCCCGTACGCATCAAGGGTGCGGGAGATACCTTCCTCGGGACATTCGTTTATGCGAAGTTTGTCGAAGGCAGGACGAATGAAGATGCCGTACAGTGTGCCTCCGACGCCGCGACGAAATACGTGGAAGGGTAAAAACAGAGAATATCGTTTGATTTTTTAGAGAAGAAAGATAAACTATGGCTAAGAAACAGAATGATCAGAACATAGAATTTCCGGAGCAGAAAATACTCCCGATCAACATGGAAAAGGAAGTGCGCAAGTCCTTCATCGAATATTCCATGTCCGTTATCGTGGCACGTGCGCTTCCGGACGCGCGCGACGGGATGAAGCCCGGTCAGCGGAGAATCCTCTACGCAATGTACGAGGACAACCTCACCTACGACCGCGCCTTCCGCAAGTCCGCGACGACCGTCGGTAACGTGCTCGGCCGGTACCATCCGCACGGCGACACCGCTGTGTACCTCACGATGGTACGTATGGCACAGCCGTTCTCCTACCGCTATATGCTCGTCGAAGGGCACGGCAACTTCGGTTCCGTTGACGGCGACGGCCCTGCTGCCTACCGTTACACCGAAGCGAGAATGTCCAAACTGGCGAACGAAATGATGCGCGATATCGAAAAGGATGTCGTGAAGTGGGACATGAACTTCGACAGCACCCGCAAGGAACCTGCCGTTCTTCCCGCGCGTATCCCGAACCTGCTCGTCAACGGCGCGATCGGCATCGCGGTCGGTATGGCGACCAACATCCCGCCACACAACCTCACCGAGGTCATCGACGGCACCATTTATTTTATGGATCATCCCGACGCGGGCGTGTCCGAGCTGATGCAGTTCATCAAGGGTCCCGACTTCCCGACCGGTGCGACCATTTACGGCACCGCGGGCATTTACGAGGCGTATTCCACCGGACGCGGCCGCATCATGGTGCGTGCCAAGGCAACCGTGGAGGAAGAACACCACCGCATCATCATCACCGAAATCCCCTATATGGTTCAGAAGTCCGAGCTGCTCAAGTCCATGGCGGAACAGGTGCGCGAAAAGAAGACCATCGAAGGTGTCACCGCGATCCGCGATGAATCCGGACGTGCCGGTATGCGTATCGTGATCGAGTACCGCCGCGACGCCAACGGGCAGATCATTCTGAATCAGTTCTACAAATATACCCAGCTTCAGGACACCTGCTCCGCAATCATGCTCGCGCTCGTGAACGGCGAACCGAAGGTCATGAACCTGCGCCAGATCCTGAACGTGTACGTGAAGCATCAGGAAGAGGTCATCACCAACCGCGTGAAGTACGACCTCGCAAAGGCGCAGCACGAAGCACATATCAACGAAGGCTACAAGATCGCCATCGACCACATCGACGAAGTGATCTCCATCATCCGCGCATCCGCGGACCAGCCGACGGCGAGAGAAAATCTCCGCGTCCGCTTTGACCTGTCCGAAGAACAGGCGCAGGCGATTGTCGCGATGACCCTCGGCCGTCTCTCCGGCATGGAACGTCAGCGCGTGGAAGCGAAGCTCGTCGAACTGTACGCGGCGATTGACGAATACCGCGCGATTCTGGCGGACAAGGCGCGCATCAAGCAGATTATCCGCGAGGAACTGCTCGAAATCCGCGAAAAATTCGGCGACGCACGCCGCACCGGCATCGAAGAAGTCGAAAACGAAATCATGATCGAAGACCTCATCGAACGCCACAACGCGGTCATCACCCTGACCCACGCGGGCTACATCAAGCGTCAGCCGTCCGACGTTTACTCGGCACAGCGGCGCGGCGGACGCGGCATCATCGGCATGGCAACGAAGGAAGAGGACTACATCGAACGTGTGGTCGTCGCGGACTCGCACTCGTACCTGATGCTCTTTACCGACACGGGACGCGTCCATTCCATGAAGGCATACCGGATTCCGGAAGCCGGACGGACGTCGAAGGGTTCGAACATCGTCAACCTTGTGGACATCGCGGAAGGCGAAAAGATCACGGCGATGCTGTCCGTACCCGATCTGGAAAGCGAAATGGATTCCGAGGACTGCGGCTACCTCGTCATGGTGACGGAGCGCGGCGTGGTCAAGCGGACGAAGCTGTCCGAATTCCGCATCCAGAGAAAGGGCGGCAAGATCGCGCTGACCCTCGAGGACGGCGACCGTCTGAAATTTGTGGCGCACACGAAGGGCAATTCCGACGTGATGATCGCGACGAAGAACGGCTACGCGGCACGGTTCACGGAAGATCAGGTGCGCAGCATGGGACGCTCGGCTGCCGGTGTGCGCGGCATTTCGCTGCGCGGAGGCGACCTTGTCGCGGGTGCGTGCATTCTCGAACGTGACGAAGCGTGGGCGGCGGAAAACAAGCTCATCACGATCACGGAAGGCGGCTTCGGCAAGCGGATGGAACCGTCCGAATTTGACGCGAAGGGACGCGGCATCATGGGTGTGATCGCGCAGAAGATCACGGACAAAACGGGCGCGCTCTGCGGCATCGCGGTTGTGAAAGCGGACGAAGACATCATGATGATCACGAACGACGGCACGATCATCCGTACCCCGGCGGACGGAATTCCGCTGTACGGCAGACCGGCGGCGGGCGTTATCGTGATGAAGCTGTCCGACGGCGCGAAGCTCGTGAACTTTGCCCTGACCGAAAAGGAAAAGGAAGAAGAAGCACCGGCTGCAGAGACGGAAGCAGCAGAACCTGCGGAAACGGAACCCGTTCCGGCAGAAGAACCGGCGGAAG
>JBGVOJ010000246.1:0-2084 GCA_045126415.1 Eubacteriales bacterium
ATCAATGGTGACAACTACCACGAAAATGAATATAATCTGGAAGCATTTGCGATTGCCAGCGGCATGACTCATGTTGATGTCGAGGAAGGAACAACTGTTATTCACGGTGCGGCGTTTGAGAATTCACAGACACTCCAAAGCGTAACACTCCCGGATTCTCTGATTGCGATCGACTGGTGGGCGTTCAAGAATTCCACGCTCGAATCTATCACGATCCCTGCAGGCGTTGACCGCATCCTTCCGGAAGCATTCATGAATTGCCCGAACCTGACGGAAGTCAAGATCGAACGACTTACAGGCAGCTTCTGCGATCCGGAAGAATGGAGAGATCAGGACTTCCACACCGTATTCGAAGGTTCCGACAACGTAACGGTTTATGTCTATGCCGGCACTGACGCGGAACGTGCGGCGAAGGAATACGGCTGGAATTATGAAATCATGGATATTTCCGAGACCGTTTACGACACCTACACTGCGAACGACGGCGTACACCTTGCTGGTGTGATCCCGGCAACCGTGGACGGCGAGCAGGTGACGAAATTCGTAATTCCCGAAGACGTCATGATCATCGACGACGAAGTGTTTGCGGGAATGAACATTACTTCCGTTACTCTCCCGAAGACGCTCATCCGTATCGGGCACAGAGCGTTTGCGGACTGCGGCGATTCGTTTGAAGTACACTTTGCCGGTGCATCAATGATCGAATGGGAAGGCGACTCCTTCGACGAAGGATTTGACTTCGAGACGATTTATAACCAGGCTATTTTCTGGAACCAGCACTGGGACGGCAATTACCTCTACTACGTCATGCCCGAAGCCAAGGAAGTCATGCTCCGCGGCTACTGGTATACCGCGATTGATGAAAACGGCGTGATGGAAATTCCTTCCGAAACCGTCATTGACGGCGAAATCTACTATGTCACTGCGATCGAACCGGGAAGCTGTGAAGCAGGTTCGGCAGACCGTCTCGGCGGTCATGTCCGCGAACATGCCGAAGAACTGGGATGGGAAATCGAAGACTGCGAATGGACATATCCGAAATCCATCGTGATTCCGGAAACCGTCCGCTATATCGGTGATGAAGCGTTTGGTGGACACAACTACTGGGATGAAGACGTTGTTTCCGGTATCGAAGCCGTAAAACTCCCGAGAAATGTACAGTATATGCCGCATAACATCTTCATCGGCAACTACAACATCGGTGAGTTCACCGGTCTTGACGCATACGGTGACGAAGAAAGCTCCAACCCCTATCGTCTCACTGAAGACGGCTCCGTAATCAACGTATGGGATGAAGGAATTTTCTTCGCATATCCGCAGGCATCCGAATCGACCGAATATACGATTCCGACCGGTGTGAAGATCATCGGCAGAGATTCCTTCCATGATTCCAAGAATCTGAAGAAGGTAACGGTTCCCGAAGGCGTATATCGTCTTGAGGATACGTCGTTCTGGGGCTGTGACAACCTTGAAACGGTTGTTCTTCCGAGTACGCTCGAAGACATTCAGCATGCTCCGTTCAACGGCTGCGCAAGTCTGAAGAACTTCGAATTCCCGAACGGCAGTGAATACTACTCCATGTACGACGACGGTACGCTCCGCTGCGGGGATAACTGGGACAGCATTGATGTTGTCCTGTTCGGTCATGACAATCTCCTTGACGAAAACGGTGTTCTTCGCATTTCCGACGATGTAAAATATATCAATGACGGCGCTGCAAAGGGCAACAACAAGCTGATCGAGCTTGTGATTCCCGGAAACGTAGAATGTGTCTACGACTGGGCATTCTCAGAAAGTGAGAATCTCCGCAAGGTTATCTTCGAAGGCACGATTACCGGAGATATGCCGCTCAGCGCATTCGGTAACTGCCATAATCTTGAAGAAATCGAATACCACGGCGATTATCTCAATCTGTATATCCATAACGGCGATCTGGATATGGAAATCGCAACCGAACATGATGAAAACGGCAATATCCTTCACGACGAAGACGGTAACTGGGTCACCAGAAAGTTCGATTTCCGTCTGATGAACGAAGATGCGGACATTACCTTTGTTGTCATCCATGACGACAACTGGGACGA
>JBGVOJ010000247.1:0-4166 GCA_045126415.1 Eubacteriales bacterium
TACAAACTCCGTTATAATGAAAAGCTGAACGGAATGCAAAAAATCAGGAATCATCCTGTAATATATCCAATCATAAATAATCATAAATAAAGGAGATTTCTATGTCCATTCAAAACATAACCGTAAAGCGGACTGCCGCGCTTCTGGCTCTGCTGATGACTGCCGGAACCGCCGTATCCTGTACCGGAGGCACGGAAGATTCCGTTCTGACAGAAAACACGGCGGCGGAAACCACGGTCAGTGCAGGGACTGCCGCCTCTCCCTGGCAGGAAAGCCGGCATCGGCTCAGTTTCGGGGAAGACGGGGAGTTTCGGATTCTGGTGCTTTCCGATATTCACGGGAGCGGAAATACCATCTCCAGACTTGCCAAGACCAACATGAAACTCCTTGTGGAACGGGAAAATCCCGATCTTGTCATGTTCGGCGGAGACAATACCTGGCAGATATCCGATGAAAAACAGCTGGAAAGCTGTGTCGCGGATATGGTGGAAATTCTGGAAGAAAAACAGATTCCGTGGGGGCATGTTTACGGCAACCATGATGCCGAAGGAAACAATGTCAAAAAGGACAGGCAGCAGAAAATCTACGAATCCTTTGAATATTGCGTATCTCAGGCCGGCGATCCCGAACTGCCGGGAATGGGGAACTATGTTCTCCCCGTCTATGCTTCCGACAGCGACAGGGTTCTGTTCAATGTCTGGGCACTCGATTCCGGGGAGTATCTGACCTCTGCGGAATCTGACGCCTACCTGCCCGTTTCCGGCACATTCCAGGGATACGCAAACAGCAGCTATGACTATATCTCTCCCAAACTGATCCGGTGGTATATGGACACTTCCGAGCGGATGGAAGCGGCAGACGGTGCCGTCGTGCCCGGGATGATGGTCTTCCATATTCCCCTGCAGGAATCCTATAACGCATGGATCAACCGGGATGCTCTGAACTATACCGGCGAAAAGCGCGAGACTGTCTGTGCTTCCGAAATCAATTCCGGGATGTTTGCCGCCATCACGGAACGCGGCGACATCAAAGCGATCGTAAACGGTCATGACCATGTGAATACCTATATGGTGGAATACGGCGGCGTGAAGTTCTGCTACTGCTCCACCATCAGCGATTCCGTTTACAACGATCCGGATATTCACGGCGGACGGGTATTTGTTGTAAACGAAGAGAATCCGGCGGATGTGCAGACCTATATGACCTACGTGAACGATGCGTACAAGGAACCTTCCTCTGCCCTGACCGTCACCGAGGCGGAAAAGATCCCCTCCGGTACTGTCCTGCTGGATTTTGATTCCTACACACCCGAACTGAGCTTCAGCGGCTGGAACAACGATACCTCCGATGCTGCCGTGACCGATCAGATTGTCGTGGAACTGACAAAATCCCGCGGTGCGGACGGAACCGGTGCCCTCGGGGTCACGCGGAACAATTTCTCGGACAACGTAAACGGCAACAATGCCGAGGTACGGATTTCTCTGGAAACACCCGGTCTGCTCGGAGATAACAAATACCTGCTCGTCCGGATGGATATGACCGGCGACGGCACTGCCGTGGATTTCCGGAAAGCCTGCTTGGGTTTCCTTGAAAACAATCAGACCTCCAGGCCCTGCCGTACCGATGATCTGGATTCGCCCAGTCCGTTCTACTACCTTGCCGACGGCGAAACGTCCTGGAAAACCATGCAGCACGGCAGTGACGGCTGTTTCGGTCAGGCGGAAGGTTCTTCCGTCAGGGGATTGTGCGGCTGGTTTGCCTTCCCGCTGGAAAATATGCTGCAGGGTTCGACCGCTCCTTCCGCCGATACGGTCATCACGGACATCTACTTCTATTACTGCCTGTCACAGGCTCCCATGGCGGGTAACCGGGTGTACATCGACAACATCACTCTGGTGGAAGATTATACGGTGTTTGATTAAGAGACCGACGACGGATTGAGACGTGAACTTGAACGGTGCGAATGTAGTATTTCTCTTGTTCTTCTCAGAAATCGGATGTATAAGATGTATAATTTTCTAAAATCAAACCAAGAGGTATCCCATGCTGAACTTTGACCCTACCGCATATACGACAGAACTTCTCTCCGGAAATACCGCAGAACTCCACTACCGCGCATGGTACAACATTCCCTACGCGGAACATCCCGTCTCGCCGGAACTGCAGGTTCTCCATATCTTTATTCCGGAAGATTACTTCAACGGCGGAACCATCAACGGCTATACCGCCCGCACGGCACCGATCTTTTTCCCGAACGCCGTTGGCGGTTACATGGAAGCGTGTCCGTGCCGCCCTTCACTCCGTCACGACGGATCGTGGGGCACCGAAGCCGCCGCGCTTGCTCACGGATATGTGGTCATCTCCGCCGGTGCGCGCGGAAGCACCACCCAAGCAGACAGTCGATATGTCGGGAAAGCACCCGCCGTGATCGTCGATCTGAAAGCCGCCGTGCGGTTCATCCGTTCCATCGCGGACAAAATCTGCGGTAATCCGGACAGGATCATCTCCAACGGTACCAGTGCAGGCGGCGCGATGTCCGCTCTGCTGGCGGCTTCCGGCGATTCCCCGCTGTACGAACCCTATCTGAACGAGATCGGTGCGGCACGGGAAAGCGACCGTATTTTCGCCGCGTCCTGCTACTGTCCGATCACCAATCTCGAAAACTCCGACACCGCCTATGAATGGCAGTACGGTCATCTGTCCGAACAGTACGATCACCGCTGGGAACGTGACGGAGACAACTGGAAAGTCATTCCCGTCGTGAATCAGATACCGGAAGAACGGATGGCTCTGTCCGCTCTGCTCCGCAAGGCGTTTCCGGACTATCTCAACCGCACCGCGCCGCATGGTCTGAGCATGGACGAAGACGGAAACGGCAGTTTTACGGAACACATCAAAAATTTGATTCTTGCTTCTGCGAAAATTGCCATGCAATCCGGCGCGGAGATTCCCTCTGAATCCGGTGTTGATCCGCAGACGGGAACCGTGGATTTTCAAAAATACTGCAACTATATTACTCGTATGAAAGCTCCCTGCGCGTTTGATGATCCGGAAATGCACACGTATGAAAACGATCTTTTCGGTTCCGAAACCATAAGAAAACGCCACTTCACACAATTCGGTCTGGAACACGGCACCTGCGGCGGGGAATGTGCGCCCGATGAACCCGTTTATCTCATGAACGTCATGAATTTTATAAAAAATGAAGGTTGTGTGCAGCACTGGCGGATCCGTCACGGTGCCGCTGACCGCGATACATCCTTTGCAATTCCGGTACTTCTCGCGGAATGCCTGCGGGACGCCGGAAAAACGGTCGATTTCCATCTGCCGTGGGGTGTGCCGCACAGCGGGGACTATGATCTGCCGGAACTGTTCGGCTGGATCGACAGTATCGCACGCTGAAAGGAACTACCATGTCAAGCTGGAACCTGTGGCACGGCTGCACGAAGATCAGTCCCGGATGCCTGAACTGCTACGTCTACCGCCGCGATGCCGCGTTCGGCAAGGACTCCTCCGTGGTTGAGAAAACAAACAATTTCAACCTGCCCATCCGCAGAAAACGTGACGGCAGCTATACCCTGCAGCCGGACGGCGATTTCGTCTACACCTGTTTTACGTCCGACTTCTTTCACCCCGATGCGGACGAATGGCGGATTGATGCCTGGCGCATGATGAAGGAACGGTGGGACTTGAAGTTTTTCTTCGTCACCAAACGACCGGATCGGTTTTATGTCAGCCTGCCGGAGGACTGGGGGAACGGGTACGATAATGTCCACATCTGCTGTACCTGTGAGAATCAGAAGATGGCGGACGAACGGCTGCCGATTTTTCTGGAACTGCCGATCCGGCATAAGAACATCATCCACGAACCAATGCTTGAAGGAATCAACATCGAGGCGTACCTGTCGCATTACGGGAATGTGATTGAATCGGTCACCTGCGGCGGCGAATCCGGTGAAGGAGCGCGGGTCTGCGATTACGACTGGATTCTCTGGACGCGGGAACAGTGTATGCGGTATAATGTGAATTTCAACTTCAGGCAGACGGGTGCAAATTTTCGTAAGAACGGCAAAACCTACGCCATTCCGCGTCAGCTTCAGATGAAGCAGGCGGCGAAAGCGGACATCAATTTCCGGAAATCATAAAAATAAAATCCCGCAAGTGTC
>JBGVOJ010000248.1:0-2835 GCA_045126415.1 Eubacteriales bacterium
TCGTTTTCCTCAGACATCAACGGATATTTCGCCGATCAGTTTCCCGCGCGGGACGCGCTTGTCGGGATCAAAGGCGTCACGGAAACGCTCCTGCTGAAAGGCGAGAACAACGGCGTTCTGCTCGGGGAGGATGGTCAGCTCGCCGTGCGCCTGTTTGACGCCTACAAAAGCCGTCTCGAACGTACACCCGACATGGACTATTACTATACAGAAAACGTCGCCGTTGCGGTGAATGCGCTGAATGCCTTTGCGAAGTCCTCCGCCGTTCCGGTCACAACCATGTTCCCGCCGCGAACGGTCGATGTCGCCGCGTCCGCGTTTGATTATCCGACCGAGATCAGCGACGTGCTCGATAAGCAGCTTGCCGAAACGATCATTCCCGAAGCGGGATATATGGCCGATCTGCGGAAACGGATGGAAGATCTTTATTCCCACGGCGAGTACGTCTACTACCGTACCGACCACCACTGGACAACCTACGGTGCGTATATCGCCTATATTCTGCTGATGCAGGAATGGGACATGGCGGACGAAATCCTCCCGCCGGAATCCTTCACTGTAGAGACGGTCGACAATTTCTACGGAACCACATGGTCGCGTGCGGGGTATAAATTCGTCGAACCGGACACGCTGGAAATCTGGTCCCCCGGCAGCGAAGACGAATTCACGACCACCTGTTATGCCGAAAAGCAGGTCAAAGGCGAGGACGGCAAGCCGACCAGAGTCAAGGAAGCGACGAAAACCTTCCCCGGCTGGCTGAACCGCGAATATCTCGCGAAAAAAGACAAATACGCCGCCTTCCTCGACGGTACGCACAACGAACAGACCGTTTTCAAAAACGGTGAAACCGACCGTCCGCGCCCTCGCTTACTGATCGCGAAGGATTCCTTCGCCAATACGATGGTGCCCTTCCTCGCGCAGCACTTCGACTTAGTGATCGTCAACCTTGCCGGACGCATGACCGACCTCACCTCGTATATCGAAGAATACGGTTGTGACCGCGTGCTGATCGTCTGGAACCGTGCAAACCTCATCGAAAACAACATTTTAGCGGCAATCAAGTAAATCGAAAGGATGGATTTTTCCATGAAATATGCCCATCGTTTCTCCGCGTTTGCCCTTGCGCTGCTCTTTCTTCTTCCTTCCATGCTTTCCTGCGGAAAGAAGGGTCTGTCCGTCGACAAGGAGCAGGCACTTGCTCATCTGGAAGTATCGGCGGCGGAAGCGGAAGCCAAAAAGGACGCCGTCAAAAAAGAACAGATCGCCGCAAACAAGGTGATCGCGGAACAGGCGAAAGAAAAACCCGCCGAAAACAAGCCTCCCGTGGAGGAAGTTCCGCTTGAAAATCCCGACGAATACGCCGCTCCCGCAAAGACGGCGGAAATCTACGATCCGGCGTCGGAGAACCGTGCGCTGAAGGTCTTCGGCGCGGCTGTCTCCGACGGGGACTATATCGCCGTGTACGGAGAATGTGCGACCGGTGCACTCGTTTCCGTGAAGAACGATCAGGGCACGTTCACCGTCCGGTCGTTCGGCGGCAATTTCGCCGTGCGCGTGAAGAATCCCGCGAATACCGCCTCCCTTGAAGTCACGCAGTCCGCGGACGGCACGCAGATCGGGGACGCCGTGACATGGCAGGGGAACGTAATCCGTCCGAATTACGGCAATGACTGGGGCGTCTGGCTCGGCGGGGACAGCCAGGGCTTCTTCCATAAGATGATCCCCGATTTCGAACACACCAACCTCCTCGATCAGGCAACCCTCGACAGCGTCCGCACCCGTTATGCGAGCCGTGTGGAAGCACTGAAAGCAGTCGGCGACGGCTGTGAAATGATCGCCCTGCTGATTCCGTCCGCGATGACGGTTTATCCCGAACTCGTCCCCGCGGAAGTCGCCGTTCCCGGAGAGGGGGAAAGCCGCTTCGACCAGCTTGCAAAGGTTCTCACCGAAGCGGGCGTGACGGTCATCGACGTGCGGGAGACGTTCGCCAAGCACAAAAACGATTTTCTCCCGCTCTACTACCGCTATGACAGTCACTGGGCGGACTACGGTTCGTATCTGGCGTACGTCGAGCTGTTCGACTACATATCCGACCGGTATCCGGACGCGGCTCCGCGGAAATTCAATGAATTCACATGGGAATGGGGCTATTACACCGGCGGGGACATCCCGTACTATTTCGACATCGACCACGGCGGTGCGATCTACGAATACACATACCAGCGGAAGATGAATTTCGAAAGGATCCCGGCGGTGAAGGGACTTCTGCGGTATAAGGAAGGCGATTCTCTCGCCTACCGTTCGTACGGAGATGAAATTGTCACCGGCAAGACGTACAACAGCGGCTGCGAAAAACTGCCTGACCTGTACGTCTACCGCAATTCCTACGGCGCGGGAATCTACGACCTGATCCTTGAGCGCAGCGACAAGATCACGTTCAACCCGACGTTCTCGTACACATACAACATCGCGCAGATCAAGAAGACCGTCCCGGACTATGTAGTTTACATCATGTCCGAATGGGACTTCGGGAATATTATCGACAACTGAACATACAGGAAACACAAAAAAAGGAGCTGTCGCGATAACAGCCCCATAAACAAAGAAAAACGACCGGGTTGTCCGCAAGGGGTAGCCCGGTCGCTGCTGTTCTCATAAAAAATCAAATATTTCAAATCGATCCGGCTGACAGGAAAACAGTCAGATCAATTTTTATATCGGCAAAGTTTTGTTCAATGCAGTGAATATTACTTGTTCGGCGGTAACGGAATTTCCGCTGCAAAAATCATATTTTTATCCCATTTTTCAGAAATCGTTTTCTTCATATAGTCGAGT
>JBGVOJ010000249.1:0-4543 GCA_045126415.1 Eubacteriales bacterium
CAAGAGCGGCATGACCGGCATGGGCGCGTCCGACGCGGCGGCGATTGACGCTATGATCGACGCGGCGGACAACAAGGCTCCGAAGAAGGAACCCAAGGAAAGAAAACCTCTGTTCGGCAAAAAGAAGAATGCTGTCACCGAAGAACAGAAGAGCGCGGAAGTTCTCGCGGAAGAAGCAATCGCGGCCGAAAAGAAGCGCCGTGACGACGAAACCAAGGCACAGCTCGCCATCGGCGGCATCATCAAGCCGGAATTTGCACCCGATATGGACGAATTCTGCGCGGACGGCGTCGTTGAAATGGCGATGGCGGCAACGCTCAACGAGCTCCGCAACGGCAATCAGGTCACGCTCATCTGGAACGACGCCCGTTCCGATGCCGGCATTATCGCCGTGGAACTTACCTGTCCCGAAGATTTCGACAGTGTTTACTCCGTCTTCTCGACCGCTCCGTCGGCTCCCGAAAAGACCAGCATCACCGACCTGCTCCTGCTGATTCAGGAATCCCTCAATGTCACCATCCGTATCTGCACCTCCAACATTGACCCGCTCTCGCTGAACCAGTACAGCGCGATTCCCGGTCTGTTCGGCGGCGCCGGCACCGGATGCGTTGCGGAACTGCTGGTATTCAATCCGGAAGACCGCTACGAAGACATCAAGATCCGCCGTGAATACGTCGAAATGTGCCGTCTCCGTCTCGCACAGGACGGCGTCGACCTCACCGAACTTAAAGCAGTCAAGGACGAAAACGGCAACTATACGATCCGTAAGATCATGAACTGATACTAATTACATAAGGAAATCGTATTCTATGAATAAACTTTTGAAAAATCCGGGAAAGGGCAAGAAACGGAAGTCCAGTTCTCTGGAGCAGAAGATTGACGCGGCGCAGAAGAAAAAAGCCAAGCTGCGCGCGTCGTCCACACTGCCTCCGGTGACGGTTTCTCCGTCGCGGGAGATGACAACGGCGTACACCATCGTCGGTATGGTCTTCCGTGCGCTTGTTCTGTTCATGGGCGTGTGCGGCATGATGCTGTTCTTCGGCGATGCCGCGAAGCTCGTGATCCTGAACGACGCCCGTGCGGAGAACATCGTGGTTGACTCCTCCTTTGTGATCCTCTGGAGTGCGCTTATCACGATCGTCATGATGGCATTGTCCCTGCACAAGATCTCGCGGATCCTGTCCCCTCTGGTACTCGCCGGCGGGATTGCGGCATACATGTTCGGTTCCTATGCTGACCCGATCGGGTTCGTGAAGGAATCGTTCCGCCGCCTGTTTGACCTCATCCTCACCAATATGGCGGACGCGGGCTACACCACCTACATGCAGTACGTCTCCGAGGAACCGTATTCCTACGACGAAGAGCTTCTTGTGAAGTTCGCCGTCGCCGCGATCATCGTCGTGACCGGCATTGTGCTCGGCTACGCGATGTCGAGACGGGTTTACGCGGCTCCCGTGGCGCTCACCTGCGCGGTGTACATGGTTCCCGTGTTCATGTTCAACCTGACCCGAACCAACAAGGGTCTCGCACTGGCGCTCATCTTCATCTGCGGTGCCGTTGCGCTATACATTTTTGACGGCATCTACGGCGGTTTCTTTGCGGTGCGCAAGGAAAAGAAAGCCGCGAAAAAAGCCGCAAAGAAGGCAAAGAAGGACGCCAAAAAGGCAAAGAAAGCTGCCAAGCTCGCACTGAAGAACAGTGCGGCGGCTGCTTACAATACCGCAATCGAAGGCGGTCTCCCCCGTTCCGCAGCAAAGAAGGCACGTCAGGCCGTATTTGCGAAAGATAAGAAGGAAAAGGAAGACGCCGCGAAGGCGGAAGCTGCACGTATCAAGTACGAAAAGCAGCAGAAACGCGAAGCAAAGCGTGCGGCAAAGGAAGAAAAGGCTGCGGCACGTCTTGCGAAAAAGGAAGAATCCAAAAAGCTCCGCGCCAAGGCAATGGCAGCGAAGAAGTCGAAGAATCCCGACGACGCAGCCGCTCTGAAGCAGGCGAAAGCGGACGCAAAGTCTGCGGCGCGTGCGGCAAAGAAGGAAGCGAACAAGGATGTTCACGCGGCAAAGGTCACGAAGTTCAAGACCGTGGCGGCGGGCGGTTATGCCGGCGTCATGGCGATGATCATCGCATTCCTCTCCATTGCGATCCCGATGGCGGCGGTACAGAAGAACTTCCCGATCATCGACTTCATCAACAACCGGATGCAGCTCGTGCGTACCTACGTTACCGCGTACCTCATGGGCGATGACGTGGACCTCAACTCCCTCGCCATGTACGGCGGCGTTGCCGAGCTGAACCCGCGTAATATCACCTTCGATACCCCGCAGTACACCGGACAGAAGCTGTTCTCGGTCGAATCCGGCTACGCGGCTCCGGTTTACATGAGAAGCTGGATCGGTACGGACTATGACCTCGAAACCGACCTGTGGACATCTGCGGACTCCGACGAAGTTCTCGCGTACCGTGACCGTTTCGGCGCTTCCTACACGCCGGACAACATCACGTACTTCTTTAATAAGTATGTTTACCCCACTTCTCTGGAAATCAACAAGGTCGACCAGTATCGTAACCTCGACGACTACGGCTTCCGTGTGTTCCAGCTCCACGTCAACCGTGTGAGCGGCACGAGTAAGATCCTGTTCGTGCCGTCGATCATGAACGCCGGACTCGGCATCATGGATTTCGGCTCCATTGAGCATACCGAAAAGAAGTATTCCGCGTACTACGACGGTATTTACTCTTCCCGTTTCTTCGGGGAAGGAACGTCCTACTCCACTTCTTCGTTCAACCCCGTTCTGAAGGCGGAAGGTCTGGCGGAAAATCTGGAAGGCTCGATCGAATACTACAACCTCGCGAAGGTTTACGCGGACACCATTGACATCATCAATGAAGAGATTGCGGACAATCTTCTCTTTGACGAGACCCGCGAATACACGTACGAAACTCCGCTCGGCGAAATGAAGATCACGGGCACCGACCTGTCGTTCCTCATTGAGGAATTCAACGCGGACGTTGCGGAAATCGGCTACAAGCCGAAGGCTGCACCGTACTTCGTGGAAAACTATCTTGCGATGACGAGCGCGGAACGCAAGACGTTCCACAACTCATATGACAAGGAACTGAACTACCGTGACTACACGGAAGAAACCTACCGCACGACCTTCGGCAGCGAAGCGATTGCGGAACTTGCCGATCAGATTCTCGCGGAAGCGGGTATCGTTCAGGGTGAAAAGTACGCCCACGACAAGAGCAAGCAGGAAACGATGAGCGAAAACCAGCTCAAGCGTCTGACACCGGAAGAACGGTACGGCAACGTATACGATTCCTGGTTCACGGATGCGTCGGGCAACGTGATCCCGCGTCACGAAGCGGTCATGGCGGTCATCAACCATCTGCGCTACAATTACGAATATACGCTGGATCCGGAATGTGTACAGGTCGAGCTGCTGGACGAAGAGGGCAATGTTGTCCTCGACGAAGCGGGCAATCCGGTCATGGTGGACTACGTTGAATCCCCGACCAATCTGGAAGCGTTCCTGTTCGAAGTGAAGCAGGGCTACTGCGTACACTTCGCAACTTCGGCGGTCGCGCTTCTCCGTGAACTCGGCTTTGCGGTGCGCTACGACGAAGGTTACATCGCGGCAAACTGGAACCGTACGTACGACCCGGCGGCGGTATCGACCTACCGTACCAGCGTGCGCGACTACGACGCACATTCCTGGGTGGAAGTTTATTATCCGGCGATCGGCTGGGTGATTTACGAATGTACGCCGTCCTACTGTGAAGAAATGTACGACCTCGAAGACCTGTCCTCGAGCAGCAGCTCTTCCGGCATCGACCAGAACAAGGTAACGGTTCATGAACCGGTCACTCCGGAAGAAACGATCATCGTTGACTTCGGCGAAGATGAAGTGGACTATACCGCGCTGTTCATCGCCATCGGCGTTGTGGTATTCGTTCTGATCGCTCTGTCGGTCATCTGGACGATCCTGAAGATCCGTGCAAACCGCGCGATTGCGAAACGCCGCAAGCTGATCGAGGAAGCGAAGGATGAACGCCGCTTCTACGACGGTCAGACGGACATTCATCAGTACGCACGCGACATCACCGACTGCATCTTCGACATCTTCGACGGGCTCGGCTGTCCGCACGAAACGGGCGAACTCCCGACGGAATACGCAATCCGTATCGATACCGACTACGCCGACATTTCGAAGCACAAGATCACCGACGTGATGGCGATTATCGAAAAAGAAGAGTTCGGCGGCACGCTCACGTTCCGCGAACTGACCACACTCGCGGAATATCTCCACGAAATCATCAGCTCCATCTACGCAGGCCTCCCGGCAATGCAGAAGCTGAGAATGAGATATTTCATGGATGTGATTTAAGGGAATAGAGTTCTCGGGGGGGTAATTTTTTCAAAAAGTTCCTCCCCGAGAATTTTATTCCCTTAAATTACATCCATGAAGTATCTCATTCTCAGCTTCTGCATTGCAGGGAGACCTGCGTAGATGGAGCTGATGATTTCGTGGAGATATTCGGC
>JBGVOJ010000250.1:0-10196 GCA_045126415.1 Eubacteriales bacterium
TCTAATACGCTTTACGCCGGTTGCTTTACTGCCTCTAGCCATTTCCCGGTGCAGATAATTCTTGCTGATCGGGAAGATCCGGCTGTCACTATCGAGGCTGTAGAACATTTTGAAATAGTCCTGCATTTCATCGCAGAGGAATTTCGGCATCTGAATGACTCGGATGCTCTTGGGGGTCTTGGGTGTGGTGATCACATCCTGTTTGTTGATACGCTGATAGGATTTATTGATGCTTACCGTACCACGATCAAAATTGAAATCAGCGGGAGTCAGCGCCAGTAGCTCACCTTCACGGATACCGCACCAATAGAGCATTTCAAAGGCATAGTAGGAAATCGGCTTGTCCATCATGGCTTCGGAGAATTTGGTGTATTCATCCTTCGTCCAGAAGAGCATTTCCTTCTTTTCTTCCATGCCCATATTTCCTGCCTTCTGCGCCGGATTGATCTGCAAGCCGTAATAGCGGATCGCATGATTGAAGATGGCGCTGAGCTGATTGTGGACGGTTTTCAGATAAGTCTTGGAAAGCGGTCTGCCATGACAATCGGTCAACTCCCGGATCTCATTCTGCCAATCAATGATGTCCTTGGCGGTGATCTCCGAAAGCTTTCTCTTTTGAAAATAGGGCAGGATCTTCTGTTTAATAATGCTCTCCTTGGTGATCCAGGTGTTGAGTTTGATCTTGGGCTTAATATCCTTTTCATACAACCCAACGAAGCTCTCAAAGCTCATATTGATGTCGGCTTGCTTCTCCATAAGGAACTCCCGTTCCCACGCTTGCGCCTCCTTCTTGGTGGCGAAGCCTCGTTTCAACTTCTGCTGCCGTTCACCTTTCCAATCGGTGTAGCGGACCTGCACATACCATGTGCCGTTTTCTTTGTTCTTAAATGCTGCCATAATTAAATCTCCTTTCCGTCTTTCGTTCCGTAAAACTGTTCATAGAAGAACTTTCGGTCAATTCGACCGGGCATGGTAAAACAACCGGTCTTTGCCAGTTTTACATTGAGTTTCTGAATGAGCTTGTATGCGTAGGGTTTGGATACCCCCAGCACAGAAGCCACTTCGTCTGCACGCATGAAAATCTGTCCTGCCATAGGCAAATATCTCCTTTCTTTTAGATTTTGTGTTTGGTTTTTCCGAAAAAAGTATAGACTTCCCCATACTTTCTTCGTAAGATTTTTTACACCCTTCGAACCGCCATTGGTTAGCTGGCGCTCATATTACAATCATCGATTGACTTACGAAGCCTCTCACCTCATTGCCTGCGACGGTTGTTAGCACGCCCGGACTGTGACTGGTGGGGAGTCTCTTCTCTCTGCTGTCTTCGCCATGCTCCGGTGACTATCCGGGTTCCCCGTGCGTGGATCTCACGCTACGGTTCGGCTCAGGTGTTACCCATATACAGAGGGTCGTTATCCGAAGGGATTATTCAGTTGTCAAGGTACATTCGCACCGGTCCGGGATTAAACTATTACCGGATCTGGTGTAGTGGAGCCTTCCGGCTCATGGCCTCCTTTCTTAAAACTAAACAGAAAAGCTTAGTTCATGAGTTTATTATACTAAGCATATATGTTTATGTCAAGCGGCTTGCGAGAAAATATTAAACAAATTTATTTAGTTTTTATTGACAATACTAAACATATCTGCTATACTCGCAATAGTGAAATACAAATGACAGGAGATTTTGCTATGGCTATCGGTGAAAGAATCAACTTTTTCCGCAATCTGCGGGGAATGACACAGAAGTACCTTGGTGTTCGGGTAGGTTTCCCGGAGCGGTCTGCAGATGTCCGCTTGGCTCAATATGAGACCGGAACAAGAACACCCAAGGCAGACATGACCGCTGCGCTTGCCAATATTCTTGATGTATCTCCCCAGGCTTTGTCCGTTCCGGATATTGACTCTTATATTGGTTTGATGCATACACTGTTTACCCTGGAAGACAGATACGGTCTGAAGGTGTGTGAATGTGATGGGGAAGTGCATCTGCGTGTGGATGTGAGCCACGGCAAGGATGCAGCCGAGCTTAGCAAGTCTTTGGCCGCATGGCGTGAGCAAGCTGCCAAGCTGGAAGCCGGAGAGATCAGCAAGGAAGAATACGATCGCTGGCGCTATCGTTATCCTGAGTTCGACACCACCGGCATTTGGGCGAAGGTGCCTCCCAAGCAGATCAGCGACTGGCTGACGGAAGTATTTAATCCTGGCAAGTAAATAAACAAAAAAAGTGTCTTACTGGTTGCAAAAACCAGTAAGACACTTGTCATTTATAGGATAAGTTTTAAGCACCTACAAGCCAATGGTTACCTTTTTGGAAACGCAATAAACTTGATGCAAGAAGTGCTATCATTTGGCTATCAAATGGCTTGAAAAAGCATCCGATTTTGCCGCTTTTCCGGCTCAAGAGCCGGGAAAAACGGCCTTAGGATAATTTTTCTTTATTCCCACTCGATCGTGCCGATCGGCTTGGGAGTCAGATCCATCAGCACACGGTTGATCCCCTCAACCTCATGCGTGATTCTGTCCGTGATCTTGTGCAGAACCGCGTACGGGATTTCTTCAATCGTCGCGGTCATCGCGTCCACGGTGTTCACCGCGCGGATAATCGCCGGCCAGCCTTCATAACGGCTTTCGTCCTTCACACCAACACTCTTGATGTCCGGAATTACGACAAAATACTGCCATACCTTTTCCGCAAGACCGCAGTTGTCAAATTCTTCGCGGAGAATCGCATCCGCTTCACGGAGTGCGTGGAGTCTGTCGCGGGTGATCGCGCCGAGACAGCGTACGCCGAGACCCGGGCCCGGGAACGGCTGACGGTATACCATCGCGTGCGGAAGTCCGAGCGCTTCGCCGACAACGCGTACTTCGTCCTTGAACAGGAACTTGAGAGGCTCAACCAGTTCAAACTTGAGGTCTTCCGGCAGACCGCCGACGTTGTGGTGGGACTTAACGGCCTTCTTGCCTTCCGCCTGCTTGATGCTTTCCAGAATGTCCGGATAGATCGTGCCCTGCGCAAGGTATTCGATGCCTTCCAGTCTGCGCGCTTCGTCAACGAAAACTTCAATGAATTCCTTGCCGATGATCTTTCTCTTGCTTTCCGGATCGGCTACGCCCGCAAGAAGATCAAGGAAACGGTCGGTCGCATCAACGTAAATAAGGTTTGCATCCAGCTGGTTCCGGAAAATCTCGATCACCTGCTCGGATTCGCCTTTTCTCATGAGACCGTGGTTTACATGAACACATACAAGCTGACGGCCGATTGCCTTGATCAGAAGTGCGGCAACAACGGACGAGTCAACCCCGCCGGACAGCGCCAGCAGTACCTTCTTGTCACCCACCTGCGCGCGTACTTCCTTAACCTGCTCCTCAATGAAAGCAGCCGCAAGTTCCGGCGTCGTGATGCGTTCCATCGTTTCGGGACGAACGTTAGTAGACATATGATTCCCTCCAAACTTATCTTTCAAAACAATTATAGTATATACCGATGTTGTTATTGTAACACATTTCTGCCTATTTTTCAACGAAAACCTTTTTCACGAATGCAGAAATTATGGTATGTTCCGGGGGAATTTTCTGTAAATTTTCGCAAAAAAATGCGAAACCTTTCCGTTGTTCCGAACGTCTAAAGAACATATCTATTACATACTTCCCCGTATGGAGGAATTTTCATGAAATCAACAATCCTTCTGTATCTCCTCGTCGTCCTGCTGTGTCTGCTCGGCGGATGCACTTCTGCAGAAAAGCCTGCGGAAACCTTCATACCTCCCGTACTCTCTGCGGAAACGATCATGTCCATCCCTGACGTTCCGCCGGAAGCAGAAAGATCAGAGCCATCTGATGAAATCTCCGAAGACGTACCACAGACTCTCTATTTCCGTGAAATCTCCGAATACACAGCCTTTGTAAACTCGCCCGAATTACCGGATGAAGAATTTGACCGGTATGTCCGTGAAAACAACTATCACATGAACGGCATCCGTACGAAGGAAGATGCCGCCTCACTCCTCGCAAAACTGGATTCCATGACCGTTCCTGTGATCGAACATGCAGAAGCCGTCAGCATCACTGTTGCAGTAGAAACCGGATATTGTACAATTCAGCAGAAAAACGATACGGACGAAATCTATCATGTCCGAATTTCGCTGAACGAAATCCCCCTTTCCATCGACCCTGCCGGCAAAACAAAGTTATCCTCAAATCCCTCCGATGAACTCTATTATTTCGAAAATCAACCCAATCAGAATCATCATCAATACGAAGGCTTCCTCGGCGGCAACTACATTTTCATCTGGACGAAAACAGAAGACAAATCCGCCGCAGATGAAGCAGTTTCCAATCTTACATTCACTGCTCTCGCCGATTTAATCAAATAAGCAAAAAACCGGCTGCAGGATTCCCCCGAATCCCGCAGCCGGTTTTCCGTCACACATTCATAATACAGATCACCCCCGCCGTAATGTCGTCCGCAGAACCGTGTCTGGCCGCTTCCCGTACGATTTTCGCCGCCGCTTCCTTCGGACTGCCTTTCAGAATTACCTCGTCGGAGGTCATCATGTCCAGAAGCCACGGTACTTCCTCATACGAGCGTGCCGCACCGTCGGATACCATGACCACGCGGTCTCCCGGCAGGACGTCGAATTTGATCATTTCCGCATCCAGTGCGCGGATGATGCCGATCGGAACCGTCTTCGACTGCAGGCGGAAGATGCTTCCGCCGCGCAGAACGAACGACGGCGCCGCGCCGCTTTTGATGAATTTCGCTTCCCCCGTCAGCAGGTCGATTTCCGCAATGTCGACTGTCGCGGAACACTCCCGCTCGCCTGCACGGATGATGTTGTTCAGCATTTTCAGGGACGTCTCCAGTCCCGCTCCCGATGCGATCAGCCGCTGCAGGATCGCCGCGCATACCCCGGACGTAAGCGCCGCCTCCCTGCCGCTGCCCATCCCGTCGGAAATCAGCATGTAGTACTTCCCTTCCGCTTCAAATGACGTGATTACGTCGCCGCAGACCTCGCCGCTCTCTGACAGCGGCGGTTCGTCCGTCACGTCAATCCGCGGACGTTCGGCGGCTTCGCACGATGATCCGCCTGCACCATTTCCTTCTCCGTCATCCCATTCGTATTCCCCTTCCATCTCGTATTCTTCATATCCCGCGTACGTCTCACCGCGCGTTTCCATGTCAGCTCCATCACCAGCATATCCCGTTACCTCCTCCGTAACCCTGTCAAATCGTTCCCGGCAGAGCGTCTCTTCGTTCCGTTCATCGCCTTCCGCATAAATCCCGTGTCCTTCCGACGCCCCCGCACAGTCTGCACCGCAGCCGCGTGAATCGCCCCAGTACCTGTGTACGCTCGATGCCGCGCAGGTGGCTCGTCCGGAAAGACAGGCATACGCCGGAACCGCGTGCATTGTCATCGAAAGCACCGCTCCGTCCAGGGAAAATTCCGGCTGCGACAGCCGGATGCCCGTCGTCTTCTCAAATAATTTCCGTATATCATCTCCTCCCATCCGCGTCGACATAAGATCTATATCCCGCACCAGAATCTGCTTCCGACGGCCTCCGTATGCCGTCACCGCTCCCGCCTGAAAATCCTGATAGTTCAGCAGGCGCCGCAGCTTCTTCGACAGATCTCCGTCAATCTGCGAGATGTTTTCCCCCTCGTCGTACGCCGTTTTGAAAAGTTCTCCCGCCAGACAAAAGTCCGACGCCGTGACAGCCAGCTTGTCGTTCGCCTTCATCCGTGCAATGCGGGAACCCGCGTTCAGGTTGATTTCGTCAAGAATCCGCCCGATATTGAAGCAGTGCGACGCCAGATGGTTCGGCACGGCCGCCGCCGATACCACCCCGTCCCGCACCAGCTCCTTCGTCATCGCTTCGATCACCGGCGCCGTCTTCGCGGAACGCGCCTCGTGACATTTCGACCGGATCGCACAGCCGCGGCAGTACATCCCGAACGCCGATTCGCAGATTTCGCGCATCTCCGCCTTTCCCGGACGGGACAAACGCTCCGACATCCCCGTCAGGATCGCCGAAACCGACGTCAGACTCTCCGACATCTCCGAAAGCCGCCGGCCCATTTCGTCCCGCGAACGCAAAGCCAGCCCCGCTTCCGCCGCCATGCTCCGTGCCGCGCCGCCGAACAGACGGTTCGCTTCCGGCAGACGTACCATGCCGCTCCGGTACAGCGGAATCAATACCGCGCACGCCGCCGTCACGGGAGGCATCACCTCCACGATTCCGTCAAATCCCGCCTGATACGTGGCCCATGCCACGGCGGCGACTCCGGCGGAAAGAACCCCGAATGTCTGCGAATACCGTCCGAGCATCGCGCTGAGCACCGCCGCCACAACAAACAAAGGTAAATAGCGCAGGTCGATCATCATGCCGCAGCAGACCCCCGCAATCGCACCGCGGTGGATGCCGTACCGCTCCGCAGTCACGACCGACACCGCAAAGGCAAACAGAATCCCGAACCCGAACGGGGTATTCACGATTCCGGCGGCGTCCGCACCCGTCAGACGGCTTGTATGTAATAAAGTTTGCAGAGAATGGGTAAGAATCGCGCACATTGCGTAAATTCCCGCTTCCCGGAACGGAGACGTGCGCATATTCCGGTCCGCCGACGCGTAGATCAGCCACGTCAGAAGCGGGGTGAACAGCAGAGAAAAGACAGCACCGAACAGGTCATAGTACGAAAACCCACCCCTGACCACCGACCATGCTCCGGCGAACAGTGCTGCGCAGGCGGAAAGCGCCATCCGGACGCTGATGTGTTCCCGGAGCATGGTCCCGTCCGCATTCCCGGCGAGGAACATCGCACGGCGGAGAGCGTCACGGGCCTGCGGCAGATCGTTATTCGGCGAACGCGGATTGCCGCCCTCCAGCGCGGCGAGCTTCTTCCACATTTTCCTGCGCCGGTCACGCGTTTTCATCCATTCGGGCAGCCTGTCCGACAAAAGCCAGACCGACAGGAATATCCGTACAACGGCGAGAAGTGTGAGGAGGAGCGCGTGAACACCGCCGACCGTGGGGATTCTCGCCGAGCCGAGCAGTCCCCCCGCCAGTACGGGGATCAGCGCGGACGCACCCGTGACCGCCGAAACGACCGCGATCCCGAACGGGAAGGTTCCCGGAAAAGCCTCGGCTCCTGCGATGAAGAAGGAAACCGCGAAGCAGAGCAGCGCCGCGAGGATCCGCTTTGCGGCAGCGGTGGAGAACATCGTCCTCCACGACGGCTTCGTCTGCACAACGGCACGGACATCTCCCTGTGCCAGTTTCGTTTTGTCTTTCATATGTACCTCCGATTTCGGAATAGAATATGGAGTAGAACAGCACCGGTTTTGTTCTGTGACCAGATTATAGCGCATACGGTATGCAGAAAAACGTCATTCGGCGGAGGGGGAAACCGGTCGTGAAAGGCGGACAGTATACGGGAAATCGGCAGCCGGCGGACACGGTGCCATTTCCCTGACGGACGGTGACGCGGCGGGTCGGGAATTCGCGCGGGAAAAGCGTGTTTTGAATTTCTTCAAATTTTCCGGAAGATTTTTTGTAGAAATCGTATATTTCCGCTTGACAAAAGGGGGAGCCGGTGGTATAATGTAATCACAAAAAGAAAACTTCAGAAAATCAAGGTGGAAAATGTACAGATAACAATCGTTTGCAAAGATCCGATGCACACATGCTATGAAGATGCAGTGCCATGATATGAGATGGCCTTATACGTGTGCCGATGCGGGGTTTGCGAACGGGAGTTATATACGCTTCCGCCTTTTTTTGTGCATAAAAATACGCAGGCTTGCTTTTTCAGTACACCTGCGTATCCAACCGGAAGAAAACCGTATGTACCTCCTTTGTCCCCGCACGGACGATAGGAGGTACTATTTTATGCTTCAATTAAATCACGTCACCATATATCACCGCAAAGACGACCGCACGCTCATCCGCGATTTCTCGTTCACCCCGCGCGAGGGCGAAAAGGCCGCGTTCATCGGCGAAGAAGGCAACGGCAAATCCACCGTCCTCGCGCTCATCCACGATCCGTCCCTCATTGATTCCTACGCGGACGTCACCGGCAGCGTCACCAAAGGCGGCTCTGTCACCGGCTACCTTCCCCAGCAGCTCCCGCAGGAATACGCGTCCATGACCTTCTGGGAATTCCTCTACACCGACGCACCGGACGATCTGCCCGTCCACATCGTGAACCGACTCGCCGACGAATTCGGGCTGTCCGACCGCATCACGAACGACGAAATCCCCCTTGGACAACTGTCCGGCGGGGAAAAAATAAAAGTCCAGCTCCTGCGGATTCTGAGCCGGGAGCCGGACGTCCTCCTCCTCGACGAACCGTCGAACGACCTCGACATCGAAACGCTCGTCTGGCTGGAAGAATTCATCAAAGACACGCCGAAAACCGTCCTGTACATCTCGCACGACGAAGTCCTTCTCGAAAATACCGCCGACTGCATCATCCATATCGAACAGATTATGCGCCGTACGGAGCCGAAGGTCACCGTCAGCCGGACGACCTACTCCGACTACATCGAACGCCGCGCGGGGATGCTGGAGAAATCCGAAGTCATCGCGAACAAGGAAAAGGCGGAATTCGACAAAAAAATGGACCGCTACCGTAAAATCTACGACCGCGTCCGCGTCGCACAGCGGAACGTCTCGAAACAGGAGCGCGACGGCGTCGGACGTCTCTTAAAAAAGAAAATGCACTCCGTCAAGTCGATGGGGCGCAGATTCGAAAAGGAAAAAGAAAACCTCGCGAAGAAGATCGACAGCGAGGAAGCGATTATGATTGATTTTCCGGAGATTACCGTCCCGCACGGCAAGGTGATCCTCGATCTGAACCTGCCCGTCCTGTACGCGGGCGGAAATGAAAATCCGTCCCCCGACGCGGAAGTCCTGGCAAGAGACATCAGATTCACCCTGTACGGCGGGGACAAACTGGTCATCACGGGCAGAAACGGCTGCGGAAAGACCACGCTGATGCGTGAAATCGCCCGTCAGCTTCTGCCGCGCACCGACCTGCACGCCGTCTATATGCCGCAGCATTACGAGGACGAAATGCCGCAGGAAAAAACGCCGGTCGAGTACCTGTCGGTCACGGGCGACCGCAGCGAGGACGTCAAAAACCGGACGTACCTCGGGAGTATCAAGTTCACGGCCGCGGAGATGGAGCATCCGATCGCGTCGCTGTCGGGCGGACAGCGTGCGAAGCTGTATTTTCTGAAGATGATCCTCTCGGGCGCGGACACGCTGCTGCTCGATGAACCGACGAGAAACCTGTCGCCGCTGTCGAACCCGGTCATCCGCCGGATTCTGCAGAATTACGGCGGGACGGTGATTGCGGTCTCGCACGACCGGAAATTCATCGACGAAGTCGCGGAAATGGAATACCCGATGGGTATGCGGGATTAAAGCTCCCCGACGATTCCCCTGATTTCCTCGTAACCCGAGACAAGTCCGACCGCCTCGGCGAAGGCTTTGGCGGACATTCCTGCGGGAAGACCGAGTTTGCGGCAGACTTCGTCGCGCAGAGCGGCGGAGTTGTCGCGTCCGGTGAGACCGAGTTCGAACATCTGCACGCTTGTAACGGCGGATCGTTCGGACGATTCCGCGTCACCGCCGCAAAATTCGGGATGAGCTTCGGCAAATTTTTCGAAGATCCCGCGCAGAACATCGGCGGGAACGCCCTCAACGCCGAGATAACCGGCTTTGGACGGCGCGGCTTTGCGGCGTTCCTTGCCTGCGATCTGGGGCGTGTACAGATCGTACACAGGGATACCGCCGAGGACGCCGCGGAGGTGGGAGCGGATAACGCGTCCGCCGCCGTCGCTGTCGGAGAGGATGACGACGCCGCGGGCGCCGAGACGACGGATGAGGGCACGTTTTTCGGCGTTGTTGAAGACACCGAAGCCGTCGGTGGCGATGACGGTCGCCGAGACGACGGACTTCACTTTGATTTTATCGTATTTTCCCTCAACGATAACCGGGATGGTGAGATGGATCATAACGGTCCCCTTTATGGATTGTTTGGTTGTGCAAACTTCAAGTTTGATTTATAAGGAAGAAAAATGACCGTTCCGGTCATTTTTCAATTTTATGCCCCTGCGCGGGGCGGCGCATAAGAGGCCTTCGCGCGAGGCCTCTTATGAATCACCCGCGCCAAGGGGGTTCCCCCTTGGAT
>JBGVOJ010000251.1:0-1589 GCA_045126415.1 Eubacteriales bacterium
CCGGCGTGGATGCGAAAACGTTGTCGGGCATTCTCGGACACACAAACGCGAGCTTCACGCTGGACACCTACACCCATGTCACCGGTGATATGCAGAAAAACGCATCGGTGATCGTGGGAAGCATGATAAAAGGACTACTGATAAAGGACGGTGATTGAATGCCAAAGGGAAGACGAAACAACGGTGAAGGTACGCTGAGACTGCGGAACGACGGACGCTGGGAAGGGCGTGTGGTCATCGGCTACGACGAAAACGGCAAAGCAAAAACAAAAAACGTCCTGGCGAAAACCAAGACGGAGTGTGCGGAAAAACTGGCGAAGCTGAAGGAGGAAGGCGGACGGACTACCGACCGGCTGAAACCGGAGATGCCTTTCGGCGACTGGCTCGATTACTGGTATCAGAATTATTCTAAACCCACTCTGAGGGAAACAACGCAGTCCACCTACGAGAACCGCATCTACCATCATATCATTCCATCCATCGGAAAAATTCCGCTGAACAAACTGACCACCAACGACATCCAGCAGTTTTACGCGAAACTGAAGCGGGGCGGCAGACTGCGGTACACCGACGTGAAAGGCGAGGGGCTGTCCGACCGGATGGTTCGTGCCTGCCATGCAAGTTGCCGGATGGCACTGGAAAAAGCGGTGACGGAAGGTCTGATCCGCATCAATCCTGCTGTCGGATGCAAGCTGCCGCCGAAGAAAGCCAGAGAAATGCAGGTGCTGACCCAGCCGGAAATCCTACGTTTCCTTGCACAGGCGAAAGAGGAGGGATACTACGAACTGTTCCTTCTGGAGCTGACAACGGGAATGCGGCGCGGCGAAATCCTCGGACTGCGGTGGAGCGATCTGAATCTGACCACGGGAGAACTGCACATCCAGCGGCAGGTGGTGCTGACCGGCAAGCAGAACATCATCAGTCAGCCGAAAACGAAATCCTCCGTCCGCACACTGGTTCTCCCGCCGGATATGGTGGAGATTCTGGCAGAACTGAGGAAAACCACCGATTCGGAATGGATCTTTCCGTCACCGCTGGATTCTGCAAAACCGCGCAATCCCTCGGCAATCTACAATCGGTTTCAGCTGATTCTGGAACGGGCGCAGTGCAGAAAGGTTCGTTTCCACGATTTGCGGCACACATTCTCGACCATGGCTCTGGAAAACGGCATGGACGTGAAAACGCTGTCCGCGATGATCGGGCATATCTCGACTGAAACCACGCTGAACATCTACTCCCACATCACCGACAATATGCGCCGTCAGGCGGCTGTCCGCATCGACAGGGGCATCGGAGGCACAGATGCACCCATGCCGGAGATCGAGCCGTGTAAACCCACGTGTGCAGCCACGGACGATACGGTGCAGAAGGAATTTGTCCCGTACACCGGCAAAATCCGTAAATCGGGAACAGGATGTATATATCAGGTCAGCGATCGGCTGTGGGAAGGCAGTTTTTCCCCGCGGATGCCGGATGGGAAACGGAAGAAGTTCAATATTTACGCGGAGACCCGTGCGGAAGTGGAAGAGAAACTGCCGGAGCTGATCAGGCAGGTGAAAGCGGACATCGCCGTGGAGAAGGCGAGACTT
>JBGVOJ010000252.1:0-7498 GCA_045126415.1 Eubacteriales bacterium
CAGTGATCGACTGAACTGTATCCTTCGAACATGAAAAATCCCCCGCTGTATGACAGCGGGGGACATTTTTTATTGAGCTTTCCCGGATTTTTTCTTAGTCAGCCTTGTTAAGATTATTAACGATATGGCCAAAGTAGAAAATATTGGGTTCAGGGAGAAGGGATGCTTCTTCAGCTTCTTCTTCAACTTCGATTACAACGTCAGCAGCGGGAACACAGGTTTCGCCGAGGAGGTTGGAGAAGATGAAGTTGCTGATGTACGCATATTCATCGCGCTGGTGGAGCTTGTGGGTGAGAGTGTTAGCAAAGAGAACAACGTTGAGGGTGTTGCCTTCAGCGTCAGTACCGTTGTAAGCGATTGCCTGTACGGAACCGTTCAGGTAAGCTTCGCTTGCAGCAGCCTGTTCTTCGGTGATGGCCTGGATGAAGCCTTCGGTAGGAGTACGGGTACCGTCCATCTGCACGAGAACTTCCGCACCTTCCGGAACAACTGCGTAGAAGCCTACGCCGTAGCCGTAAAGAACGTCATCGTTATCCATTACATAGCTTGCGTTAACAAGGGAAGTGGTCGGGTAGGTAACGTAGCCAAGGCAGTCCATACCGGAAGCGGAATCACGAACGATTGCTTCACCGAAGATGTCTGCGCCTCTGCCTGCTCTGGAGCCGTAACCCATGTAAGGAGTACCAGCCTTGACAGCAGCGAGCTCTTCTTCACCGAGAGCAGTAGCACCGACAACAGCGTCAGCGAGAGCGAGATCGGTGGTAACGTCGAAGCCCATCATTTCCATAGCTTCGTTGTCGTAGTTCCAGTTGGTGTTGGTAACACGGTTGGTGTATACGAAGCCGGCGGTTGCTTCAGCGGGAGTACCGGTGAGGTATACAGCGGGAGCCTTGGTAATTACGTTTGCAGCGGGAGCATCAACTGCGGAGATACCGGTAGCGGTAACAACAAAGTCGTCAGCAACGGTGAGCCATGCTGCGTAAGAGGTGATGAAGTCGCCGTAGAATTCGCTGGTTTCGTCAGTAACCATAGCAACGGTTTCGCCTGCCTTGAGGAGAGCGTTGACAGCTGCGGTGGAATCTTCGGAAGCGTTGGAGATGATAACCTGACCGCCGAGGAGACCGTCGAATGCGGAGGTAACGTCAGCCTGGAATGCGAGAGCGTCTTCGTAGTCCATCCATTCGCCGCATACAGCTGCGATTGCTTCGTATGCTGCGGGTTCAGCAATGGTAACAACGTCGAAGCCGCGGGTTTCACCAAAGGTGGTGATGCCTTCGGAGTAGAGGTCGGACCACTGCTGGATGAGAGTACCGTCATAGAGAGCGCCGTTGGCAACGGAACGCTTTGCCTGGTACATGGAAACGATCATGGTGCCTGCGGGATAGGTAACGCCGTCGTATTCAACTTCGTCTTCGGTAACGAGGATCTTGACGTCGTTGCGCGCGAGCCATACCATCATGTCGTTGGCAGCCTGAAGGTTGGTCTGGTTTTCAGCATCGAGAGCGATGATGTAGCATTCGGGATAGAAGTTGCCGTTCTGACCTTCGCCGTCGAATTCGGGACGGAAGAGATCCATTTCAGCGCCTTCAACGTCGTACTGGTCGCAGAACCACTGGCCGACGAGTTCGAATGCGTTGGAGTTTGCGTTGGTAACGCCGCGTTCCCAGATCTTGGCCTGAGCGGTAACGTATGCGAGCTTTTCAGCAGCAATGTAGTTAGCCTGACCGAGAATACCGTATGCTACGAGACCTGTAGCAGCATCGTTGTAACCGGGAAGTTCAACGGTGTAAGCAACGGTGCCCTGAAGCATGGAGAACTGAGGAGTGTAGGAGGTGGACATGTCGTCCCACGGAGCCCAGTAACCGATCTGCTTGCCGTTTTCGTCGTAAGTGGGGTTACCTTCTTCGTCGGTAACGGCGTAGAAGTAGTCACGCTGAGGAGTGGTGTAGCTGTTGTACATATCGTTGTTTGCAACAGCTGCGATACCGAGGGCTTCGCCGCCGGTCATCAGGTGTTCGGCGAGGAGGTCATATTCGAAGTTCGGTTCGTGCGGCGGGTCGCAGGGTTCTACCTGGAAAGCTTCAACACGGCCGTGGAATTCGGTAAAGGATACGGGGTTGAACGCACCGATCATCTGCTGCATGTTCTGGGTTTCTTCGGTGGTCTGGAAGGAGTTGTCACGGTTGAGGTCGTAGCCGTTGGAAGCGTAACGGGTCACATATTCGCGGCCTTCTACGTTTTCTTCGGGAACGAGGATGAAGAATACATCTTCGAGGAGAGCGTCAACGTCAACAACGACTTCTTCCTGAGTGTAGTACTTGTCGAGGTCGATTACGCTGGAGTAGATGTTTGCGCCCCATGCGGTCTGCATCATGTTGTCGTCATGGATGAAGCCGAGGAAGGTAGCGTCTTCTGTGATGAGTTCGGGAACAACGATGCCGTCTTCTTTGAGTTCAGCAGCGAGTTCCGCTTCACCTTCTGCAGTGAAACCGGTGAGGTTGTTGTAGGTCAGGGTGCCTTCTTCGGAAGCGGCAGCTTCGAGAAGCATCCAGCCGAAGTCAACGATACCGTCGGCAGCGGCAACTTCGTTTGCGTGAACATTGGAGTAGAGAACCGGAACGCGGAGATCATCGTATTCGCCTGCTTCGATTGCAGCGAGAGCAGCGGTCGGATCGGTTTCTGCGAGTTCGGCGTAAGCGAGCCATGCTTCAACGGAGGAAGCGTCGTCAGCGATCACTACGAAAGGCATGTCCATTGCTTCGTAAATTTCTGCGGAGGAGCTGCCCATGGAGCCGCGGACTGCGTAAAGGTCGGTGTTTTCTGCAGCGAATTCTACCATGTCGTCGAGATTATCGTAGATTTCCGCCATGGTGTGGAAGGAGTCGTAGGGAGCGATCTTTACTCCAACGGAACCGAGTTCGGTGCCTTCAACGGAAGCGGTCAGATTGAACCAGCCGCATACGTCGAGGTAGGAGCCGCCGTTAGCGTGGGGAGCACTGTAGTCGCCCGCACCGCTTCTGTCATAGAAGTAGGTATCGTTGCTGAAGGAAGCAACAACGTACTTCTGACCGTCGATTTCTTCGATGGTGGTAACAACATCGGAGAAGAACGCTTCACCGTTGGTAGCGACCCATTCGGTGAGTGCGCCGCCCTGCAGCTGAGTCGGATACTTTTCCGCATCATTGTAGGACTTTTCTGCGTTTCTGGTCATGGTCCATTCAACGGAGGCGGGATCAACGTCGCCGTCAACGGGGATCATAGCCTTGTAGGAACGTGCTTCGGAAAGGGAGACCTGATCTGCACCGTTTTCGGACACGTTTTCGAAGGTTGCGACAGCCGCAGGAGCTTCCGCAACTTCTGCTGCTTCTTCTGCTGCAGCCATGGGGGCAAGCTGAAGAGCAAGTGCGAGGGTAAGGAGTGTAGCTACGCGCTTCTTACTCTCGTTCATGTTACGAGTCATGAGTGTATACTCCTTTGATGATATATATCAGAATGTAAAATTTTACATCCGCGTAGATTATAACATCATTGCCGGACGATTTCAAGAGGGAAATGCAATTTTATGCGTGTTTCGGGTATATTTATTTTATAAACACTCCATAATTGTTAAAAATGCCATATAATTTATTCATTTTCGCGGGCATTGACAGAGTAGTGCGGAAAATGTTATAATGGGTTATCATATAGAATTTGAACAGTCATACGGAGGATCATATGACAGAAAATCTGCACCGTGCCTTCAGTACAAAATTTCCGCTCCGCTGTGGAGAAGACGGCAAATTCCGGGTCCTGTGCGTATCTGATTTCCATGCACGTCCGGATCGGGAACGCTGGGATCCGCGTCTCAAGCTTTCGCTGGAAGCACTCATCCGCGCTCATAAACCGAACCTTGTTTTCATAGCCGGTGACCTCTGCCATGAAGAAGAAGGTCTCGGTTCTGTCGAAAGACTCCGCGAATATCTGGCGGATGTGATGGAACTGTGTGAAACCGAAAAAATCGCATGGGCGCATGTCCCCGGCAATCATGACCGCGAAGATGGTATACCACCGTATATTTTCGAAGAATTTCCGATGTGTCTGTCACGCCGCGGTCCCGCAGAACTGTCCGGCTACGGTACATATGCTATTCCCGTCTGGCCGCATGACGGAGATATGTCCCGCGGTCCGGTCTGCATGGTCTGGGCATTCGATTCCCACACCGGCATCGGACGCTATGCGGAACGGATCGGATTCCGTCACGGAGAACTTGATCTACCGAACATCCGCTTCAGTTTTGACGGTTATGATTCCGTCAATTTCAATCAGGCGGCATGGTACTGGGAGACTTCCCGCGAACTGGAATCTGTATACGGCCGGAAAATCCCCGGCGTCATGCTCATGCACGCACCGGTTTCAGAGCATTTTCTCATCCCGACAAATCCGTGGCAGACGGAGATGACCGGCGAGTTCGATGAAGCGGTCGGCGGTGCAATACTCAACAGCGGACTGTTCGCGGCGGCGTACGAACGCGGCGATATCCGCGAAATTGTTTCCGGACACGACCACATAAACAGCATCAGCGGCATGTATATGGGTATCCGTCTGACCGAGGACGCAGGTCTCGGCTTTGACGTTTACGGCGATAACCGCATCCGCGGCGGCCGTCTGATGGAGTTCTCCGAGAACAATCCGACCTATTACGAAACCCGTCATGTCTACATCAAAGACCTGCTGTCTCCGGAGAAGATTGCCGGTCCGAACGCCTGAACAGGTGAGGATGGCTATGAACAATTCACTTCCTTACAATAAATTGCATATGTCCGGAGAGACTTTCCGCATTCTCACGGTCAGCACTCTTTCCGCAAATTCCGGAAACCGTGATCAGATCGCCGAAGTTCTGTCCAACATGCTCGACCGTACGTCCCCCGAGTTCGTTTTTTTAAATGGAGACATCACTCATGCTGTGTCGACCAAAGAGGAATTGCAGAAGACCCTTGACGTGCTCCTCGCACCGGTGATCAGGCGGCGACTTCCGTGGGCACATGTTTTCGGCGATATGGATCGTATCGGCGGACTTCCGAATGAAGAAGCGATGGAAATATACCGATCCATCCCGGGATGTCTGTCCGAAGCCGGCCCGGAAACCGTTGATGGCTGCGGAAACTATATCCTTCCGGTCATTGATGAAACCGGAAAACCTGTGCTGTGCCTTTACGGATTCGATTCCCACAGTGCCGTTCAGGAGTACGAAAATGATTATGGCAGTCCGACCCGTGCGCGGCTGTCCAATCCGCTCTACGGCAAATATTACCTCGACGGTATCCGCTTCAATCAGTCGATGTTCTACTGGAATATATCCATGGCTCTTGAACGCGAATACGGACGGAAAATCCCTGCCATGCTTCTGTTCCATACGCCGATTCCCGAAATGACCTACCTGCCGATGAATCAGCAGCAGACGCAGTTTCGGGGAATCCAGCGTGAGGCGGTGCGCTGTCAGGTGGTCGCGGGAGGTCTGTTCACGGCGGCAATCGAACGCGGGGATGTCCGCGCAATCTTTGCCGGACACAGCGAACACAACAACTTCCACGGAACCTACGGTCGGATCCTCCTTGGTCAGATGCGCGATTTCACTTTGCATGACGGTACATTCACCGGCGGCACACTGTTTGAAATCGACCGGGAAGGGAACGTCGGGGTATCACATATTGCTCTGTAAACCCATCCAAACGGGAGACCACACGGTCTCCCGAAATTTTTTAACCTCTTGACAACCGCCGTGCTTCATGATATAATATATTTAACAATTAGGTTAAATGTTAAATGAAACTGTTAAAGGAGAAATTCACCATGTCCGATATTCGATGGAACAGAAAAAAGTTCACGCTGTATCTCCTGTGGACGTTTTCACTGGCATGGATTCTGCAGGCAATCGCCAGTTATTTCGGAAACCGCGGGAATCAGCTCGCATTCACACTTCTGCTGAGCCTGACCATGTATATGCCGTTTCTCGGTACTGTACTGGCGAAAATCCCTCTCCGTGGGATGGGCTGGAAACCGAAATTCAAAGGAAATCTGCGGTATATTGCCGCCGCCATGTGGGGACCGGCGGTCTTCCACATCCTCGGCGGTATACTTTACTTTGTGATTTTTCCGGATCGTCTCGATTTCACCGGAAAATATCTTGAAAGTATCGCCGGAGCGGAAGCAATGGCGGAGCTGGCCGCCCAGGGAATCACCGTTCCGCTGTATCTTGTGATAACGCTGGTCACCTCCCTCACTTACGCGCCGCTGATCAATATGTTTGTTGCCCTCGGTGAGGAAGTCGGCTGGCGCGGCGCCATGCAGCCCATGCTGAACGACCGTTTCGGAAAGCGCACCGGACGGATTCTCGGCGGCGTGATCTGGGGCGCGTGGCACTGGCCGGTCATGCTTCTTGCCGGATACGAATACGGGAAGGAATACTTCGGCGCGCCGCTTCTCGGCATGGCGGCGTTCTGCCTGTTCACCGTTGCCGGCGGGACGCTGATCGATGTTCTGTACGAAAAATCGCACTGCATCTGGATTCCGGCGCTGGCACACGGCGCGGTCAACGGATTCGCACTGGAAACAATGATTCTCGATCCCGTTTATGCGGATCAGATGATTCTCGGCCCGCACCCGATCGGTCTGCTCAGTATACTTCCCGCACTGATTGCCGCCGGATATATCTTATGGAAAAAAGGAGAAAACTGACATGGGACTCCAACAGACCCTCCGTGCCCTTGCCGACCCGATCCGTCGGGAGATTCTCAACCTTCTCAAAAACGGCCGCCTGTCCGCCGGGGATATCACGGATCACTTTGACGTGACGGCGGCGTCGATCTCGCGCCACCTGTCCGTGCTGAAGGAAGCCGACCTCATCCGTGACACCCGGGAAGGGAAGTACATCTTTTACGAACTCAACGCCTCTGTTCTCGAGGAAATCCTGTTATGGATCAGTGAACTGAAAGGAGAATCGAACCATGATTAAGAATTACAAAAAGCACCTGATTATTTCGTCGATTGTCATTCTTCTGCCGATGCTCGCCGGACTGATTCTTTGGAACCGTCTTCCCGCAACGATGACAACTCACTGGGGCGCGGACGGTTATGCGGACGGCTGGAGCGGAAAGGCGTTCGCTGTGTTCGGAATGCCGCTCATTCTGCTTGCCGTACACTGGCTCCTGCTTCTGTTCGACGCCCGCTTCACGAAGAATTACGAAGAAAACCGTAAGGCATACCGCCTTGTTTTCTGGATTCTTGCGGTAATTTCGCTGTTTGCCAATACGTTTGTATACGCGTTTGCACTCGAATGGGAAATCCGTCCGGACTTGTTCGTAAGTCTGTCAATCGCACTGATGTTCATCTTTATCGGAAACTATCTCCCGAAAATCCGGCAGAATCCCACGCTCGGCATCAAGATTCCGTGGACACTGAGCAATGAGGAAAACTGGAACCGGACGCACCGTATGGCGGGAAAGCTATGGGTCGTCGGTGG
>JBGVOJ010000253.1:0-4689 GCA_045126415.1 Eubacteriales bacterium
TTTTTATGACTATATGGCTACAGGTCCAACAAATTTCAGCCGTACTCCACTTACAATTCCTCCTTTTTACCCTTCTATATCATATCAGCCACACAAACCGGCTGCCGCAGTCCAAAGTTTTTGCGGAGCTTTTTTCAAAAAGCGACCGTATCCCCTTTCCAAACAATCCGCACTCAAAAAACATCTTGCAATTCCCAATAAAATATGCTATAGTAACAGTAACAAAATAAATATCTTCCAAGGAGGATGGAACATGAAAATTGGCGATATTGACAAGAATCTGGCGGTGGAATCGAAGCTGAACCTGCCGGATGTGGTTTGGTTTGACGCGAAGGAAGCGCCCATACAGATCTGCGGGCTGGCGGTCTGCGGGAAGGGCGACAAGTTCCGGAGGATGCCGCAGGATGTGGCGGACGCGACCAACGAGGGCGTGAAGTATCTGAATACCAATACGGCGGGGGGACGGATCCGTTTCCGCACCGACTCGCCGTATGTTGCGATCAAGGCGGTCATGCCGGATAACGGGACGATGGCGCATATTACGATGACCGGGCAGTCCGGGTTCGACCTTTACCGGAGTGATGCCGGAGAGTATCATTATGCAGGCTCGTTCATTCCCGGCGGACGCAATCACGGGTACGAATCCCAGAAGCCGACCGACGGAAAGATGCACACGTATACTATCAATATGCCCCTCTACGACCCCGTCGAAGAGGTTTACATCGGGCTTGCAGCGGATGCCGAACTTGAGGCTCCCGAAGCGTACACCTACGAAAAGCCCGTCGTTTATTACGGCTCGTCCATCACCCAGGGCGGCTGCGCTTCCCGTCCCGGCAACGCGTATCAGGCGATGATCTCCCGCAAGCTCGACGGCGACTTCATCAACCTCGGCTTCTCAGGCAGCGGACGCGGCGAACAGGTCATCTGCGACTATATGGCCTCCCTCGATGCCCTCGTCTTCGTCTCCGACTACGACCACAACGCGCCCTCTCCGGAACATCTCGAAAATACCCACTACAACCTCTACGAAACCTTCCGCAGGGCGCATCCCGATACCCCCTACGTCATGGTTTCCAAGCCCGACTTCCATCCGGAAAGCGCCGACGACGTCCGCCGCCTCAATATCATCCGCGAAAGCTACGAAAAAGCCCTCGCAAACGGCGACCGCCACGTCTACTTCGTCGACGGCTCCCACATCTTCGACGGCGAATTCGCCGACAGCTGCACCGTCGACGGCTGCCACCCGAACGACCTCGGCTTCTTCCGCATGGCCATTGCCATCGGCGCAGCCGTGGAACAGGCGATTAATGAGATTTGATTTTCGTGGGGAAAACTTTTTTGAAAAATGTTTTCCCCACCCCTTTCAAAAAACTTTATACGATATGGATTGACAGAGTGAGTGCAGATTTTTTGTGATGAAATTTCTGCTTTTTCTGACAGAAGTGGGGTATTTTAATAATGAGAGAAAAAATTCTGCTGGATGAGAACTGGATGTTCCATCGCGGGGATATCGTACGGAAACGTCCGACCGTGAAGGGGCCGATTTACTCCGGTGCGAAGACCGTACGTGAGCGCTGGGGCGCGGCTTCTCCGGCGTACAACGATTCCCCCGACGATTACGGCGGCGGCGAATTCCAGTCCGACCGCTGGGACCGCGTGAATCTCCCGCACGATTACGTGATCGAAGGGGAGTTTGACAAAAACGAAAACAATGCCCTCGGCTACCTGAAATACGACAATGCGTGGTACCGGCGGCATTTCAGGCTCGACGACTCCGACCGTGACCGGCGTCTGACCCTGTATTTCGAGGGTGTCAGCGGGCAGTCGGCGATTTACCTCAACGGCGTGCCGCTGTATCACAATTTCTGCGGCTACACCTCGTTTGAGGTGGACATCACCGATTTCGTGATCTTCGGCGGTGACAACGTGCTTGCCGTGTACATCGACGCGTCGCACCACGAAAGCTGGTGGTACGAAGGCGGCGGCATCTACCGGCACGTCTGGCTCGTCAAAACCGACATGGTCTGCGTGGATTTATGGGGCGTGCGGATCGTTCCGGAACGGGTACATGATTCCGTCTGGGAAGTCACTGTCCATACGACCGTGCGCAATGTCACAACGGTGCCAGCAAACGTCCGCGTCACGACCGATCTGTTCGACCGTGACGGCTCCAAAGCCGGATTCTGCGGTGCGTCCGTGACCGTTCCCGCGAAAGGGACGGCGACCGTTTCGTACCGGACGGCGGTCGACAATCCGACGCTCTGGCAGGTCGGATGCGGATATCTCTATACCGCCGAAACGAAAATTTACCGGAACTGCAAAGAAACCGACGCTGTCCGCGACCGGTTCGGCTTCCGCGAAGTCGTGTGCGACCCCGACCACGGTCTGTTCGTCAACGGAAATCATGTGACCATCTGCGGCGTGTGCGGACATTACGACTACGGCCTCACCGGCAAAGCGGTGCCGGACAATATTTTCCGTTACAAGGTGAAGATGCTTGCGGAAATGGGCGCGAACGGCTACCGAACAAGCCATTATCCGCAGTCCGAAGCCCTCATGGACGCGCTCGACGAAGCCGGATTCATCGTTCTCGACGAAACGCGCTGGTTCACATCCACGCCGGAAGGGATCGCGCAGCTCGAAATGCTCGTGAAGCGCGACCGGAACCGTTCGTCGGTGTTCTTCTGGTGCATCGGCAACGAGGAACCGCTGTTCACTGAGGAACGCGGCCGCCGGATCGTCGATTCCCTGCTGCAGACCGTGCGGAAGCTCGACCCGACCCGTCCGGTCACGGCGGCATGCGACCGTCCGGATAAGGCGGCGGTCTACGGTGACCTTGACGTGATCGGCATCAACTACGGTCTCGGTTCCTACGACGCGGTACATGAAGCGTTCCCGGGACGTCCGGTGATGTCCACGGAAAACTGCGCGACGGGCACGACCCGCGGCTGGTACCTCGACGACAGTCCGGAAAAGGGCTACATCAATGCCTACGACCGCGACACGAATTCGTGGTTCCGCGGGCGCGAGCTGACATGGAAATTCCTCATGGAACGTCCGTGGGTCATGGGCGGCTACCAGTGGATCGGCATCGAGCACCGCGGCGAAACGATGTGGCCGCGCCTGTGTTCGCAGTCGGGCGCGATCGACCTGTTCATGCAGAAAAAAGAGGCGTTCTACCAGAACAAATCGCTGTGGACGGACGCGCCGATGGCGTACATCATCCCGCACTGGAACCACGCAGGACACGAAGGCGAACTCCTGCGTGTGCGGGTTTACACAAATTGTGAAGAAATCGAACTGTTCGCGGACGGCGTGAGCATGGGACGGATTCCTGTGGAAAAGTACGGTCACGCGGAATGGAATGTGGAATACAAGCCGGGCAGAATTGAAGCCGCCGCGTACATCGGCGGTAACGAAGTCTGCCGCGACGTGCGCGAGACGACGGGACGTCCGGTAAAGCTGAAGCTGATCGCGGAAAACGCGGACGACATCACGGCAAACGGACAGGACATCGCGGTGTTCACCTGCGTCGCGCTGGACGAAGCCGGCCGGGAAGTTCCGGACGCGTCGCCGGTGGTGGATTTCACGTCAAACGCACTCGGACGGATCGCGGGAACGGGTTCGGACGTCTGCGACCACGTGCCGGTGGCATCGCCGGTACGGAAAATGCGCGCGGGACGGATCGCCGTCGCGGTACGCTGCGGAAAAACACACGGTACGCTGAAGCTGTACGCGGAGAGTGAAGGACTCGCGGCAGCACGGATCGACGTGGAAATTTGAATTTTTTAGGCTTGACAATCCGGCATCCGGTATGCTATAATACATAGGATGTTGGGGTATCGTCAAGCGGTAAGACACAGCACTTTGACTGCTGCATTCACTGGTTCGAATCCAGTTACCCCAGAGACAGCAACACCGGCGAAGAAATTCCTTCGCCGGTGTTTTTGTTTATTTCAAAGTTTTGATATATTCCACCACCGCGCCGACCGGATCGGTGGTATCCAGCCAGTAATCCGGTGCAATACCCTTTCCTTCTTCAAATCCGTCCATATTGAAAACTTTATACCCCATATGGAAAGTAACACCGGAATTCGGCAGACGATAGCCGCGGTTCTCCCCGAACTGCCCGCATCCCGACGTTGCGCTTCCGACAAAACAGATATTTTTCACGGACTGTGCAAATTTTACCGCCGCTTCACCGGAAGAGGCGACACCCTTGTTCTGCAATACGAACAGTTTCCCGTTATAGGTCGCCTGCGTGTGGTCGATCTTCTCTCCGCCAAGGAAGGTCTGATAGGTTTTTACAGATTCTTTTACCGTTTCGTCCAAAAGCGGATTTTTCAGAATGGATCCGTTTACTTCCCATACAGCATGGTCGTTCAGCCCTCGGACAAAATGCGCCGGATAAGAACTGCTTCCGCCGCAGTTGTTCAGCACAGACCACACAAGAACATCCGAATCCCGATACTTTTCCCCCGATTTCCGGAACGGCTCGAACGGATTTTCCGCATTTTCATCAACACGATAGTTGGTATGGTACACAACCGGAACACCGTCCCTCTCCGTTTCCATCATCTGTTTCTCACAGGTTTCCGCCGCATCGGTACGGCAGCGGTGTACCGGACAGGAAACGCCGTCCAGCAGAATATTTTCCATCTTTTCCGGTGATAATGTCCCGATCAGATA
>JBGVOJ010000254.1:0-1809 GCA_045126415.1 Eubacteriales bacterium
GTTTCGTTTGTCAAGAGTTTTTTCAAACTTTTTTGAAGTTTTTTTCAAACCCGCTTGCCGGTGCCTTCTGTGACGCCGTCTCGTTGACAGCCCCGTTATTATATCACTTCCTCCCCCACTTGTCAAGCCCTTTTTTAAAAAATTTTCGACTTTTTTCGGATTTTCGTTTTCTTTCGTAAAAACAGGGTGCCTCCTCACGAGACACCCTTGTTCTGCCCATTTACGGATTCAAATCACTCGGATAAATTGCAAGTTCCATCGGCACATAGCATTCGTTTTCCTGATCTTCATAAACGATATTCAGAATATAATAGCCTTCTTCCATGCCGAGCACTTCCACCTCAAACTCATCCGCCTCGAGTTCCTTGTCCGTACCGTCCGCATAGCTCGCGATCACAAGGAAATCTTCATTATTGAATTCGTGTGTGGTGGTCGTCGGATTCGCCCCGTTGTAGACCGGGATGATGCCGAGCACTTCGGGACCGCCGCAGGACGCCAGCATCGCCAGCAGAACCGCGCCCGCACCGAGCTTTTTGAAAGTTTTCTTCAGATTCATATTAAAATACCTTGCAGGAGAAAATTATACCCCGGAGTACGCGGCAAAACCGCCGTCCACGGGAACGACCACGCCGTCCACGAACGCGGAGAACCTGTCGTCCGCCAGCCACAGCAGAACGCCGTCAAGGTCCGCCGGAACGCCGAAACGCTTCATGGGGGTATGGGAGATGATCTTGTCCGCACGCGCGGTCAGAGATCCGTCGGGATTGGTCAGCAGCGTACGGTTCTGTTCAGTGAGGAAGAAACCGGGCGCAATCGCGTTGACGCGGATACCGACCGGAGCAAAGTGAACCGCCAGCCACTGCGTGAAGTTGGACACTGCCGCCTTCGCACCGGAATATGCCGGAATACGGGTCAGCGGACGGAACGCGTTCATGGAGGATACGTTGATAATCGTGCCGCCCTCTCTCGCCATATCGCGTGCAAAGACCTGCGTCGGGATCAGCGTGCCGAGGAAGTTGAGATTAAACACAAAGGAAATGCCTTCGGGATCGAGATCAAAGAACGTCTTGATACCGTCGATCACGCCCTTTTCATCGAGTTCCGCCACTTCTTCGGGAGTCAGATTGTCACGGGAAGTGGAACCCTTCGGGTTGTTGCCGCCCGCACCGTTCACGAGAATATGTACATAACCGTACTTTTCATCAATAACAGCCTTCGCCGCTTCCACGGACGCCTTGTCGAGTACGTTCATCTCAACCGCAATCGCGTCACCGCCGTTTTCACGGATGTCCGCAGCCACCTTTTCCGCCGCTTCCAGACGAAGGTCACAAACCACAACCTTCGCACCGGCTGCCGCCAGAGTCTTCGAGAAACCGGAGCAAAGCACACCGCCGCCACCTGTTATAACCGCTACCTTACCTTTAAGACTTTTGTGCTCAGTCATTTATATTACCTCCGAATTACTTTGATTTTTCAGCCGCTTCCCAGAGTCCGTTGAGATAAGCAGCACCGAGTGCTCTGTCATAAAGACCGTAACCCGGTCTTGCAACCTCGCCCCAGATCATTCTTCCGTGGTCAGGTCTTATATATCCGTCAAAACCTGATTCCTGCAAAGCCTTAACGATTTCGTACATATCAAGTGAGCCATCAGAAGAAAGATGCGCTGTTTCATTAAACCAGCTCTCGCGGATTTTAATGTTTCTTAAATGAGCGAAATAAATTCTGTCGCCTACTTCACGGATCATTGCAGGAAGGTCGTTTGAAGCACTTGCTCCGAGCGATCCCGTGCAGAAGGTAAGTCCGTTATAC
>JBGVOJ010000255.1:0-2389 GCA_045126415.1 Eubacteriales bacterium
ATTCAGATAATGACGGACCTGTGCGGAGGAGTCGCGCAGCCACATTGCCGGAATGTCCCCGGTGATGACAAATGCGCCGTGTTCGTCGAGCTTGACGGTGGTTTCGATGGTGTTGAGGTAGGTCGCCTTGAACATATCAGCGATCACGGGTCGTCCCATCGCGGTCAGACGTTCCTGTACGCTTTCCACGTATGCCTTCATGTTGTTGGTTACGAGTTCCATTTTTTGTTTTCTCCGATGTATCAGTTATAGTTATTTCCTAATTTGATGATCCGGCAGCCGGCGGCACGGACGATGCGGTTATAGTAAGCGAGGTATTCTCCGGTTGCCGGGGGAAGAAGGGCGTAGACCTTTTCCAGTTCCATTTCGTCGGCACGGCGGAGCAGGGTGAACAGACGGCGGGAGGCTTCCTTGGCGTCACCGCGGGGACCGAGGAGGAGCATCATACCGCCGCCAAAGGCACCGGCGGATTCATTGGTGACAAAAATTCCGTACCGGCGGATGGACGCGGAATCCCGTTCGACGTAGCTGACGAATACATCTTCCGGCGCGTCGATCAGAACGACTTCCGCCTTCGGAGCGTAGTGCTTGTACTTCATTCCGGGGGATTCCGGCTTGATGTCGTCGGCGAGAGAAGGCTCAATCACCGCGCGGGAAATCGTGACCTTCGCGCAGACCGAGGACAGCATGTCCGCCGTGATGGCACCCGGACGGAGGATCGTGCAGCCGGTTCCGTCGTCGTCCAGCTTGATGACGGTCGATTCCAGACCGATTTCGCAGTCGCCGCCGTCGAGGATCATATCAATACGGCCGTCCATATCGACGCGTACGTGTTCCGCGTTGGTGGGGGAAGGAATGCCCGAACGGTTCGCACTCGGTGCCGCGATCGGATGTCCGGAGACTTCGATCAGCTTGTGTGCGACCGGATTGGACGGGCAGCGGATGCCGACGGTGGGCATACCTGCCGTGACGGTGTCCGGAATAATGTCCTTTTTCGGCAGGATGATCGTCAGCGGGCCGGGCATGAACCGCTTTGCGAGTGCATAATAGAGCTCGTTGGTGTGGGCGATGGTGTCCGCGTCTTCCGGCTTCGCAATGTGGACGATCAGCGGGTTGTCCGCCGGACGTCCCTTGGCGGTGAAGATTTTTTCCGCCGATTCGTTCAGAAACGCGCTTCCGGCAAGACCGTATACCGTTTCCGTCGGAATGGCGACGAGACCGCCCTGTTTGATGACCTCGGCAGCACGCGCGATGATCACTTCATCATCCGCCGCGTGGCCGGTGATTTTCAGAAATTCTGTTTTCATTACAGTATTGTTTCTCCGCTTTTCAGTTTTTCGGCGGTCTCGGCAGTGGCAAGTGCGTCGATCATGTCGTCGAGATTGCCGTTTAAGTAGCTTTCGAGGGAATAAATCGTGTGGTTGATGCGGTGATCGGTCACGCGGCTCTGCGGGTAGTTGTATGTCCGGATTTTTTCACTCCGGTCACCCGTGCCGACCTGCGACTTCCGTTCACTCGCGATTTTGTCATGCTGTTCCCGGGTCTTCATGTCGTAGAGTTTCGCACGCAGAAGCTTCATCGCCTTGTCGCGGTTCTTCATCTGGCTGCGCTCGTCCTGACATTCAATCACGATGCCCGTCGGCTTGTGCAGCATACGGATCGCCGATTCCGTCTTGTTGACGTGCTGACCGCCCGCGCCGCTGGATTTGATCGTTTCGATTTCCAGATCGCTCTGGTTGATCTCGATTTCAATGTCCTCCGCTTCCGGCAGAACGGCAACCGTTGCCGTGGAGGTGTGGATGCGTCCGGAAGATTCCGTGTCCGGCACACGCTGTACGCGGTGGACGCCGCTCTCATACTTGAAGCGGGAATACGCGCCGTTTCCCGTGACCATAAACGTGATTTCGCGGAAGCCGCCAAGCCCTGTTTCGTTGATGCTGACCGTTTCGGTCTTGTACCGCTTCATGTCGGCATACATGGAGTACATACGGTATAAAACGCCGGCGAACAGCGCGGCTTCTTCGCCGCCTGCACCCGCACGGATTTCGATCACGACGTTTTTGTCGTCCATCGGATCCTTCGGCAGGAGCAGGATTTTCAGCTCTTCAAAGATACGTTCGCTGTCCTCTTTCGCACGCTTGAGTTCCTCATTCGCCATTTCCCGCATATCGGGATCACTTTCCATGTCGAGAATCTCCAGCGCTTCTTCCGCGTCGGACTGCGTTTTCTTGTACTCCCGGTATTTCTCGATGATCGGCGCGAGAACGGCACGTTCCTTCATCAGCGTGGTGTACCGTTCCATGTTGCCGAGCGTCTCGGGCTTTGCGAGGTCTTCTTCAATGGAGTCAAACCGGATTTCGGCTTCTTTCAGTCTTTCCAGCATAGTTTA
>JBGVOJ010000256.1:0-2682 GCA_045126415.1 Eubacteriales bacterium
CCGGTTTTCATGTTTTCCGTGATGACCACGGACAGATCCATGTAACGCCACGCACCGCAGAGATCCGGAATGGAACCGGGGAGTGTACCAAGCCCTTTTTTCAGCAGAGCAAAGCGCATGACGGTGTCGTCGTTCATCTCCACGTCCGCTTCCAGCGCGGTTTTGAGGTCGTACTTGGTCTGCAGCTTGTGAAACGAGAGCAGAGGACCGTCCGCGGAACTCGAAACCGGCAGGATGCCGTACGTACAGCGGCCGTAGTAGACCTCTTCGCAGACTTCACGGAATCCTGGAAAGTAGTTTGCCGTCACCCGTTCAAACACACGTTCGAAAATACGGTAGGCGCGGTCGGAAAATGTGTTCTGCATATACGCGATCCGCGCGGTGTCCACCGGATTTTCGTCGTCGTCCGCGTACGTATCGATGAAGCCGAAGCTGCCCGCATCTGTGAATTCCCCGCAGAACCGCGCAAAGTCGGGCGATACCAGTTCCATCGGAGTATTGCCAAACTGTGCACGGTATATTCCTGCGATTTCATCCGGCGTCAGCGTGTCGTTTTTCTGTTTGGCGAACAGCGCCGCCTCATGATATACACCCGTACGGATCACCGCGAGGTTCGCCGCCGCGCTTTCCAGAAGATTCACATTCCTCCGGAAGATTTCTTCATCGCCGCCGCGTGCCATTACAGTTTACCTAAAATATCGTAGCTGTCGGATAAGAACGCCACCAGTTCTTCAGCGGTGAGCGGTCTCTGCGACAGAGAAGAGAGCATGTAGATCTGACGGGCGATGGTTTCCGCCAGTTCATCGTTTCCGCCGTCCACGAGACCGATCATCTTGTCAACCAGCGGGGATGCGGTGTTCAGAATGAGCGTCTGTTCGAGCGGCATGCCCGCACCCATGTTGTAGAGCTTCATCATGTCGTTCATGCGGCGTGCTTCTTCGGAAATGTTCAGCAGAGCCGGCGTGGACGCATCCTTCAGACGGTCGAATTCCACCTTCGTGGATTCGCCCGCGATCTTCTTGAACAGGTCGGCAACGGCGGCGTTTTCCGTCTTGTCGCCGTCCGCCTTGAGAACATCCGCGATTTCTGCGTCGATGCGGCAGAACTTCACGCCTTCGCGGTTCTGTTCGACGGTGTGGATGAACTGCGTGTCGATCACGCGGTCAAGCAGGATCACATCGATGCCTTCCGCCGCGAACATGGAGATGTACTTCGACTGTGCGGTCGCGTCGTTGGCGTAGTAGACTTTGTTTTCGTGCTTTTCCTTCGCCGATTCGAGGTATTCGTCGAGGGTCACAAAGCCGCCGCCGCACTTCTCGAACAGGATATTCGCGTTCACGCGGTCGTAGAACTTCTTGTCGCGCATACAGCCGTATTCGACAAAGGTTTTGAGGTCACGCCAGATGGATTCGAAGTTTTTGCGGTCGTTCGTGAACATCTGGTTCAGCTTGTCCGCCACCTTCTTGGTGATGTGCGCGGAAATTTTGGAAACGTAGCCGCTGTTCTGGAGATAGCTTCTCGATACGTTCAGCGGAAGTTCGGGGCAGTCGAGCACGCCCTTGAGCATCAGCAGATATTCCGGAATGACTTCTTTGATGTTGTCCGCAACGAAGACCTGGTTGTAGTACAGCTTGACCTGTCCTTCGAGGCTTTCGTATTCGTTGGAAATGCGCGGGAAGTAGAGAATACCCTTGAAGTTCAGCGGATAGTCCGCCTTGAGATGGATGTGGAACAGAGGTTCCTTCCAGTCGGAGAAGACCTTGCGGTAGAAGTCCTTGTATTCCTCGTCGGTGCATTCGGACGGATTCTTCTGCCAGAGCGGTTCGGTGTCGTTGACAGGCTGGGGGTCCTTCGGTTCGTTTTCATCGGATTCCGCCGGTTCTTCCGCGTTTGCGTCTTCAAAGAAAATCGGAACGGGCATGAACGCGCAGTATTTGCCGAGGACTTCCTTCAGCTTGTACTCGGAGAGGAATTCCTTGCCTTCGTCGTTGATGTGCATGACGACAGCGGTGCCGAATTCGCCGAGAAGTTCGTCTTCGTCGTCGTAATCGTTTTCGATTTCATAGTTGCCGTCTTCGCCGCAGGTCCACTTCACGCAGGGGGCGCCGGTATAGGACTTCGTGATTACATCCACAGTGTCGCTCACCATGAAGGAGGAGTAGAAACCGAGACCGAAGTGACCGATGATGCCGTTCTGCTGGGCGTCGGAGTTTTCGCCTTCGTACTTCTGGATAAAATCGAGCGCGCCGGAGAGGGCGATCTGACAGATATATTTTTTGACTTCTTCTTCCGTCATGCCGATGCCGTTGTCAATGACGGTCAGTGTGGATGCGTCCTTGTCGAGGATCACGCGGATCTTCGCATCGAGATCGATGTCCTTCGCTTCGCCGAGGGAGATCAGACGGCGCAGCTTGGTGATCGCGTCGCACGCGTTGGACGTGATTTCACGCAGGAAGATTTCCTTTTCGGAATAAAGCCATTTTTTGATAATCGGGAAAATGTGTTCGAGTTCGATGGAAATTCCACCGTGCTGGGTATTTGCCATGAGTTTTTGCCTCCGTTGGTTAACGGTATATCGCCGTAGTAAAATTTTGATACCTAATAATTATATAACACAACCGTATGTTTGTCAAGAATTTCCCTGTGTCGGAAATGTAAGAAAGTGATGACAAAATAACAGCA
>JBGVOJ010000257.1:0-2592 GCA_045126415.1 Eubacteriales bacterium
AAAAGCACATTGATATCACTCCCGTAAAGCCCGAAGCATACGATAAGGAAATCCCTGCGGACTTTGCTTCCGGTATGAAGGCACTCGCAGGCGATCTCAATGTATGCTCCAAGCGCGGTCTGTCCGAACGCTTTGACTCCACCATTGGTGCGGGTACCGTTCTGATGCCGTTCGGCGGTAAGTACCAGACTACGCCTTCTCAGGTCATGGCACACAAGATCTCCATCGAAAAGCACGACACCACCACCGTTTCCCTGATGGCATGGGGCTACAACCCCTTCATTGCGGAAAAGAGCCCCTACCACTCCGCATACCTTGCAGTTGTGGAATCCGTTTCCAAGCTCATCGCAGCCGGTGCAAAGTTTGAAGATGTTTACCTGACCTTCCAGGAATACGTCGAAAAGCCGATGCGTGCAGGCGAACGCTGGGGCAAGCCGCTTGCTGCCCTTCTCGGCGCATTCAAGGCTCAACTCGAGCTTGGTATCGGTTCCATCGGTGGTAAAGACTCCATGAGCGGTTCCTTTGAAAAGCTCGACGTTCCTCCGACGCTCGTTTCCTTTGCTGTTACCACGGATGAAATCAAGTACATCATCTCTCCCGAATTCAAGGCGGCTGGTCACAAGATCGTTCTTCTGAAGCCGGAATACGACGCAAACGGTCTGCCCACCACCGAGTCTCTGCTGAAGAATTTCGATATCGTCCGCAAGCTCGTTGAAGCCGGCAGCGTTGTTTCCGCTTATACCCCCACTTACGGTGGTGTTGCGGAAGCGATCATGAAGATGTCCCTCGGCAACAAGATCGGCTGCGCAATCAAAGATAATGTTACCATGGAAGAACTCTTCGGTTATTCCTACGGTTCCTTCGTTCTCGAATGCACTGGCGTTGGTATCGGTCAGCTTATCGGTACGACTACTGAAGAATATGCTCTTGCTTACGGCGATAAAAAAGCCTGCCTCTGCTCCCTTGAAAAGACTTATAACAACGTCCTTGAAGGCGTATACCCCGTCAATGCGAAGTCCCAGGACAACAGCGAAAAGGTTGAAAATATCAGCACGCCGTACACCACCCGCGCATATTCCTCCGAAAAGTTTGCACGTCCGAAGGTCCTCATTCCCGCGTTCCCAGGTACCAACTGCGAATATGACACCGCAAAGGCACTTGCACGTGCAGGCTTCGATCCCGAAATCGTTGTTGTTCGTAACCTCACTTCCAAGGATGTCGCTGACTCTGCCGCATACTTTGCAAATGCTGTGAAGTCCGCTCAGACCATTTTTGTTCCCGGCGGCTTCTCCGGCGGTGACGAACCGGACGGAAGCGGCAAGTTCATCACCGCGTTCTTCCGCAATGGCGCGGTACGCGAAGCAACCAACGAAATGCTCAAGGTTCGCGAAGGCCTGATGTGTGGTATCTGTAACGGTTTCCAGGCAATCGTCAAGCTCGGTCTTGTACCGTTCGGCGAAATTGTGGATACCGATGAAACCTGCCCGACCCTCACCTTCAACAAGATCGGCCGTCACCAGTCCAGACTGGTTTCCCTCCGTGTAGCTTCCAATAAGTCCCCGTGGCTTGCGGAAACCAAGGTCGGCGAAGTTTACAACGTAGCGATCTCCCATGGCGAAGGCCGCTTCATCGCAAACGACGCAACTCTTGAAACTCTCATCAAGAACGGTCAGGTTGCAACCCAGTATGCGGATGAATTCGGCAACGCTACCATGAATATCGATTACAACCCGAACGGTTCCGTAATGGCTATCGAAGGCATTACCTCCCCGGACGGCAGAGTATTTGGTAAGATGGGTCATACCGAACGCTGGAACACCGGTCTTTACAAGAATGTTCCCGGCGAATACGACATGAAGCTGTTCGAATCCGCAGCAAAGTATTTCAGATAATTTCCCGGTAAAGCAGAAATGGCGGTACTCCGTAAAAAGAGTACCGCCGATTTTTTATAATCTAAGTGATTTCACAAGGAATGCAACCAGACGTTTCCGGTATTCGCCGAGAATGATCTCGTCTTCCATTGTGTCATATTTATTGTCACCGCCGTCCACAAAAAGAGTTTTTGTGTTTCGGTTCACGGAAAGTGAGTCCAGCGGCCATCCTTCATGCCGCAGTTCGGACGGTTTATCGATCATATAGAACATTCCCGGACGAATGTTTTCACCGGTTTCCATGAAGGATGTGATTTTTCCAGCGTTATAAACTGCAATTCCATCCAGATAATATGCTGTTACCTGTCCGCCTAGAGAATGTACCAGTGTACTATAATATCCGATCATCTGTTCATCATCCAGCCGTACACCTTCTGGTGTCCGAATGTTCAAACCCGGCTGACGGGGATCATGCAGGTCAAGTTCCTCAAAATACAGTCCGGAATCATTGCAGATCACACGATCGAAATACTGCCCGTAAAACTCTGCTTTGATCCGTGCATTTTCTTCCGGAGTATTCCCTGTTTCCTGCGGCTCTTCCGTTACAGCAAGATCCCTCAGCGTCAGAAATTCCACATTATATCCACTCAGCATCTTCTCAAATCGCTTCACCTTCGATGGATTAGTTGTCCCAATCAATACACGCATAAAAATAATAATC